>JAPULM010000209.1 GCA_027294925.1 bacterium | reverse complement strand
TTTTTCGATACTTCCGGCCCTTACTCGCGCGGCGTGCACTGCCTATGGTGGGTCGATGCTGAATATGCTTATTTAAGCACCGGATCGCGTGAATTTGCACCGCGCGACCAGCGCGACGACCAGTTTTGCATGATTGTCGATATGAAAGAGCCCACCCGTCCGACCGAGGTGGGGCGCTGGGCGCTGCCTGGCATCCGCAAGGGCGACGAAGTCGCCTTGCCGGAACGCCACCCGCTGTTCGACGTCGGCCACCGGGTGCACAATGTTAATGTCTACCCCGAGCGTCCTGACCGCGCCTATCTAGGTTGGATTGACGCCGGCGTCATTATCCTGGATATCTCGGACAAGTCGGACCCCAAAATGATCAGCCAGCTCAAGTACCACCCGCCATTCCCCGGCTTTACACACACCGTGGTGCCCATCTTCAGCCGCGAAATGCTGGTCGTCAGTCAGGAGGCGAACCGCCATGAGCATGGCGAGGACTACCCCAAACTGATCTGGCTGATGGATATGCGAGTAGAACAAAATCCGGTCATCATGAGCACCCTGCCAATGCCGCAAGCGGATCGCTTTATCAATACGCCGGGGCGCTATGGCGCCCACAACCTGCATGAGAACCAGCCACTGAGCAACGCGTTACAGTCGGACAATCTGGTCTTTGGCACCCTGTTCAATGCCGGGCTGCGGGTGTGGGACACCACCAATCCCTTCCAACCTGAGGAAGTGGCGTCTTTCTTGCCCCAAGTGCCGGACGATGCCCCTAACGCTGTTAACGACGTCTATGTGGACGAAAACCGCATCGTCTACACGGTTGACCGACTCAGAGGTGGACTGTATATCTTGGAGTTGACCATCTAGGAGATTTCGGAATGCGGATTGCAGATTGCGGCATAACCCCTTCTCTTGCAATTCCGCCATCCGCAATCTCCAGATACAGAATAGCCCTGGGCAAGAAGTTTAAAACTTGACCTCGAATGTTTGGCAAAGGGAGAGAAAGGCTTCGGCATTACCACGGGCATCGTCCAACGCATGGTGGGTATGCGTGGTGCGGCGCAAATGCTTAAAATTGCCGAACATACTCCTTGTGGCGCCCTTATAAAGTGACCCCAGATGCAGGGAGCGATGTCCAAACGGGTTATACCCCAGGAAGTGATGGAAATAGAAATTGACAAATTGCCAATCGAAGCCGTTGTTGTCGGAAACAAAATGGAGCTGACCATGGCTATGCCCGGCTAGCCATGCCGCAAACTGTGTCATCACACCGACAGGCTCGTCGAAGGACAGTGTCTCTTCACGGCTGAACCCCGTAACCTCTAGGCTATCGGGCTGCCAACGGTCGGTCATCGGCTTCAGGCAAGCATAAAATGTCTGATTAAGGCAGTCATCGATCAAAATCGCACCCAGCGCAATCATCGAGTAATCACCGGGGATGGGCCCATCTGCCTCCACGTCAACCATAATGTAACTCATCGCTATCCCCTGATGGGCAGACCCCAAAGCTTGTCTATAAGAACTTCAACATTAGAGAAAGTCTTGTGTCGCCGAGTTAATGAAAGCATTCTTGCCCTCGCTGTACAAAACACGCTGAAACTGGTACTTCCTTGCCAGATCGTGCTTCACCTGTTGATACGCTTTGCGTAGCTGCGGATCGCGTTTGAGGGCGTCACGGAATGCGATCCAGCGTCGCCAATGATTGGTGGTATGGTCAACCAGATGGAGATGAAACGCACGCGGTTCGCCCTTGATGAAGAAGTGACGGCCAGGCAGCCCGTACTCGCCTTGATAGGCATAATCGAGTGTGGCGAGACGATCAACAAGTTCCGACGCCAACGCAATAGTGGGCAGCTGCACGGCTATATCAATAATGGGTTTCGCATCCATGCCACGCACTGCGGTGCTGCCAATATGTTCGATGGCCTGCATGTCGTCCTCGAGTACCCGACACAGCCGCACGCGCTCTTGTGCATATTTAACCAGCCAGCTTTCCTCAAACGGTATAACCTGTATCACCAATTCAGCCATAGCGTTCAGCATCCGGGCGCAATGGTTTCTCCAACCGGTCAGTACAACCCCTTTAGATCTCGTGTATACGCGGTAAGACCTCCTTGGCAAACAGCTTGATGGCGCGCATGACGCTGTCCGGCGTTTCACTGGCATAACCCTGAAAGGCAAGATCAACCACCCCAACACCCACTTCGTCGTGGAACTGCTGCATCTGCTTGCCGACCGTGTCCGGACTGCCAACAAATGTTGTCGGTAGAGGACCATCTCGAAAGACGGGTCGCGGCGTACCGGCGATGTTACGGGAATCGAGCCGGCTGAGAGCCTCACGCACACCAGGCCGCATGGGAAAGGTAACCTCCCCACCCTGCTCTCTCTGTTGCAACGCCTCCTGAGCTTCAGCGTCGGTCTCGGCCAAGAGGATATGGCCGCGGTAGATAATCTGCTCCGGGGTCGGCTGCCAGCCATACAACGCACACTGTTCGCGGTAGTATTGCGTCACCCGGCTCATCGCGTCAAGCGGACCAAAGGACACCCCAAGGCCAAGGTGGTGGCGGGCGGCGAAGTCACATGATTCGTGACTGGTGCCGAGGGCGAAAGTGGGCGGATACGGTTGCTGCAGCGGGCGTGGCCACACCGACACCGTACGATATTGGTAATGGCGCCCCTGCCAGCCGAACGGTTGCGGCTCGGTCCAGGCTTTGAGAACCAATTCCATGCCCTCCGTGGTGATCTCGCGTGCCTCCTGCGGCTTGACACCATAGACCAGATACTCATTCGTCGTGCCACGCAGCAGTCCAACCACCAGGCGGCCCTGGGTCAGATTGTCAAGCATGGCAAACTCCTCGGCCACACGTATCGGATTGTTCAGCGCAATGATCGGACCGAGGACGGCAATCTTCACCTTGTGCAGATGTGCCGCCATATGCGATGCCATCACGATAGGCGAAGGCGACAGAATTCTACCGCCGTAGTGATGCTCGGAAAAGCTCACCCAGTCGAAGCCGAGTTGTTCAACCAAAGCCAACCGTTCAATGACGTCCTGGAAAAGCTTCCCACCCACCTCCGGATCGTAAAACTCAGGGGCTAAGGGCCACTGCGCCGGCAGTTTTTGAGACGTGACGTAGCGTATGGATTCAAAAAACGATGCCTTCATGTGGTTCCTCCTGCACGTCGGGAGATGACGATGCGTCTCCAGCCGGAAGCCTTGCTTGACCAGATCCTATTGTAGAATAGCATATCGGCCAACCATATCCCACTTGTATCAAGCGTTCTATCACCCGGTCTTGCATTCAACCGAACTCTGTCCCATACTGACCAACGCTCCCGCACCGACCACTTAGAAAAGGAGACAAGCATTGGCTCAGAACAATGAAAGCGCCACCATCGCCGCTCCGCATGCCACCTTCACAGAGGGATACATTGAGGCAGACGGCTTTCACATTCGCTACCAAACGGCCGGGCAAGGCGAAGTACTGGTGACATTACACGGCGCCGGCGGTATGCGACTGGGTCGCGCCCATGCACTGCTCGCTGAGCAGTATCAAGTGATTGTCTTTGAGGCGCCCGGTTTCGGCCAATCGTCAGCCAACGAGCGTACACAATCCATCTCAGAACTCGCTGGCACCATGCTAGAGGCGGTGACCAACCTGGGCCGTGAGCGTTTCCACCTGATGGGTAATTCGTTTGGTGGCAAACTCGCACTTTGCATGGCTGTGCAACAGCCGCAACGGATTCAAACCTTAATTCTTGTCGGACCAGCCGCTATTCGGCCACCGGGAGGCGAGCCGCTCCGCACCCTCTCACCTGAAGAGCGCCTCGCCTTGTTGTATGCCCATCCGGAACGTCAGCCACCTGCAGCGCCCACCGATCCGGCGGTGATCGCCAAGCAACAAGCTCTGCTCAGGCGCCTCATGGGGCCGGCTCGCGATGAGGCGTTAGAACGTGGCATGGCGGACTTACGAGTTCCCGTGCTGGTGCTGTTTGGCACCCGGGACCGGATAATTCCACCCGAG
>JAPULM010000208.1 GCA_027294925.1 bacterium | reverse complement strand
CGGTTTGCCGAAGCGGCGCACCGGCATAAACGATAGGTCCTGGCGCTGCGCCCAGTGCCCCTCGTCATCCGCCAGCAATTCCCAGGGGACCTGTAGAAAGGCCATCTCAGGCGCATTGGGCCGCAATGCACTGGTGAATATCAATAGCAGAGGTGCAGGGCTGGTTGACTTGAGGCGGGCCAGCCAGCCGAGATCGCCGTCCAGCCAGGCATAGATATGCCGTCCAAGTTCGAGCAAGACTGGCGGATCGCGGCGCTGCCGCAGAATATCGCGATAAGTCAGGGCCCACTGCTCAAAGGTTTCAAAGTCGCTATCGGTGAGAACTCTGTCGTCAGCATTGCTTAGCTCTTCGCATTGGAGGCGCCCATTATGCAGAGTTAAATTGATCTCAGCCATCGGGCTTCCTTTATTCGGGGTCAGGTCTAGTTATAGAGCATCCGATCACGAATTGACTTGCAATTTGACGTCGACGGCTTACTGCTGAAACACACCATCATACTCGGCGCGCGGGAACGGTTCGCCGTTGGGAACCTTCATCATGTCGGTGTAGATTTCCAAGCGGTTGCCGTCCGGATCGAGAAAATAAAATGAGCGGCTTCCACTGCCGCCGATAAAACTTCCGGCGCCACTCCCCTCCGGCCCATGGATAAGCGGTCCGCTGATAATTTCGACCCCTTTTTCCCGTAGGTCGGCCAGCGCCTTTAGCCATTCGTCTCGGGTCTCAACCTCTAAGGCAATGTGATTGAGACCATTAAAGCCGGCGTTTCGATTTTCATCGGTGACCTCGCCGGGATGGGTAAACAGCACGATGTTATGATGGTCATCGCCAAAACGCATAAAGACCATCTCTCCATCGCCCATTCCCCAACGTCCGGTGACAGTCAAACCTAAGATGTCTCGATACCAGGCCAGTGAACGATCGACATTGGTGACTTGAATGCCGACGTGGCCGACTCGACTGATAGTAAATCCATTCGACATCTTGATGTCCTCCCGGTATAGGGCTTGGAGCCCTAACGACAAGTAGTGAAGGCGTTGCTTGCAGAGAAAATTGATTTTAGTCTATGCACACCCTTTACCTGTGTCAAGCAGATGGCTGCTTTGCAGCAACAAGGCCGGCCCTCGTTCCCCTTTTTGGCGAGGGGGTAAAAGCACGATATGGCCCAAGTTATTGTGCCAAACCGCTTGCCGTACCCACCAAGGTTTTCTCACCGTCTTGATTTTCGCACCACACCTCAACGACAACGCGGGTGGCGTTGTTTTCAGGATTTTTTTCTTTTACCACGCCGTGCAGCGTGAGGGTGTCCCCTGCATAGACGGGTTTGATAAAAATGACCGACATCTTGCCTTCTTCGATAAACCCTTCGCCGAGCAACTGCGTCATCATTTCCGACACATAAGCGGTGGACATCATGCCCTGCGCCAGCGGGGCACGAAAACCTTTGTGCTTGGCCCACTTGGCGTCGGAGTGAATGGAACGTGGCTGCACGCCTGAATAGGCGTCGATTTTGCGCTGACCGATCTCCTTCGTCAGGCTTGGCAGTTGTTGACCCACTTCAATCGTATTGGCTAAGGCGGTTGTCATCGTATTAGGTCTCCTCACGAAAAAGCATCTGGGTAAATTGGCCGCGCATCAGGGCGACGCCGTCTTCGTCTTCGGTAACGAATTCCGTCACCATATATTGTTTGCCGCGGCGCTCGTACTTATCAATCAATTTGCCGCGTGAGCGCACCCTCATACCAGGGCGAATGGGCTTGATGAAGTGAAATTCCATCTTGGCGTGCAGCCCACCTGGCACGATGTACTTATTGTGCCGCATATGCAGGGCTTGATTGGCCTGCAGGGTCGGATGGGCAATGGATCCGCCATAGGGGGATGTGTCAAGAAACCACGGGTGATGATCATCAATGGCAAAGGCGTAGGTGTCGATGTCTTCAGGCTTGACAAGTTTTTCGTCTGAGACAAATTCTTCGCCCACTTGCAAGACATCGTAGGTCAGCGGTTTAAATTCGATCATGGCGGGGCTTACTCCTTCTTCAGACCTTCATCGGTTTGTTGTTAGCTCCGATTGTATCGACCAAGCAACTGCTGGGTCAAGCGTTGTGTAGCGTTTCTGCTTGTAGTTGAGTCAATGCCTGATACCTGCTATAAAAGAAGCTATTGGCGTGAGTGGTGCAAGGAAACAGTTGCAGGCCGGCCTGAGAAGGAGACGATAATGGAAAAAGCATTAGAAGGCGTACGTGTTCTTGATTTGACCCAGTTTGAAGCCGGTCCGTCATGTACCTTAATGTTGGCCTGGATGGGAGCTGACGTCATAAAAGTTGAGGAGCCCAAACGCGGCGACCAGGGACGTAAGGGCATCGGCGGTGAATCGCCAAGTGGGGATAGTTGGTATTTTTTGTTGTTGAATGCCAATAAACGCAGCATTACATTGAACTTGAAAGATCCTGAGGGTCTGGAAATGTTTAAAAAGATGTTGCCGCAAGTCGACATCATGGTGGAGAATTTTGGCCCGGGTACGATAGAAAATCTAGGTCTTGGCTATGACGTCGTCAAAGCGATTAACCCCAGGCTTATCTACGCCGGTATTAAGGGCTTTGGTTCGTCCGGACCGTACAGTGAATACAAGAGTTTTGACATGATTGCCCAGGCCATGGGCGGCTCTTATAGCTTGACCGGTATGCCAGGCGGCCCGCCATTGAAGCCAGCCCCCACCGTCGGCGACACCGGTACCGGCTTGCACACTGCGATAGGCATCTTGTCGGCCTATATTCAACGCTTAAAAACCGGCAAAGGGCAAAAGATCGAATTGTCCATGCAGGAATCGGTGGTCAATTTGCTGCGCCCGAGTTTCCGTACCCACTATGTCACCCACGCGCCGGCTGGACGCATCGGGTTTGGCGGTGGCGGACGTGATATGACCAATTTGTTCCCATGCAGCCCCGGCGGTCCGAATGACTATGTATTTGTGCGCGGCACGGGTGTTTCGGAGCAGGTGTGGAACGAAGTCTTACGCCTTATCGGACGCGAGGATTTGATTGGCGATGAACGCTATCGCAGCCCGCAAGATCGCGCTGCCCGTATTGATGAGGTCAACGAAATTTTCGGCGCCTATTGTCAAGCCCATACCAAACAAGACGTGATGGCGGCCATTGGGCCGTTAGGTATTCCCTGTGGCGCGGTGCAGGATACCATGGAAGTTATGCATGACCCGCATCTGCATGAACGTGGCATGATTACCGAGGTCACCCACCCTGCGGCCGGCACCTTTGATATGCCTGGCTGTCCCGTACGGCTGGAAGATTCTCCGGTCGAGGTTACAGCGGCTCCCCTACTCGGCCAGCATAACGAAGAGCTGTATGGTGATCTTTTGGGTTGCACACCGGAGCAAGTGCAGGAATTTAAGGAGCGGGGCTTGATCTAAAAGGCTTCGATAGTCTTTGTGTCACGGACACCGGGTTTTGCCGGTCTTTGATTCTCTCCCTGGCCAGGGTGAGGGCCATGGTTTTTTAAGGGTAGGTTTTTTGTGTAGAGAGTGTTTTTTCGTAGGCTGTGGTCCTACCGTACCATGACGTTGGTGGTGCGGCTCTGCCGCGTTAAAACATGTTTAAGGCGACAGCCGCTGCAAGGCCGCCATGACGTCAGCGAGTTCCATCACGTCACCATATTTTGAATCCATATCAAACAAATTTACCATATGCGTCAATGGGACGCGGTCTGCCACGCATTGTTTCGGAATGATCACGCGAAATCCGGCAGAAACCGCATCAACGACGGTGGCCCGCACGCATCCACTGGTCGAATTGCCGGTTACCAACACGGTGTCGACCCCACAGCGGGTCAGATCGGCATGC
>JAPULM010000207.1 GCA_027294925.1 bacterium | reverse complement strand
CTAATTAGGTGAAAAATGAGTATGTGCTAGACTGTATATCAATGCGCTTGGTCACAGTTAAGGAGAACCACATGAGCGATAACCTGCTGGCCTATGTCAAGGGACTGTTCTGTTTCGATGCGGTGGTGCAGCGTACCGAGTCGGAACGGTGGGACAATCCATCTCCTTGCGAGCGCTGGACAGCCCGCCGGGTGGTCGATCACAACCTCATGATATGCAATATGATCGCCGAGATGACACGCGGTAATCCGGCAGCTGTGCCGGAGGGATCGGTCGAGCGCCCTTTTCCGGCCCCTAGCCGTGACGGCTTGGTGCTGGCGCCGCATATGTTCCAACGTTTTGTGAACTCTGATGATGATCCCATTGCGGTATGGAACAGAGGGCGGGACGATGTTCTGGAGGCGCTGGAACAACCCGGCGCGCTGCACACGGAGACCCGGAGTCCGTGGGGGCATCGCACGGTTGACACATTTTTAGGTTTCGCCTTCTTTGACCCGTTGATTCATGCTTGGGATTTGGCCATGGCCGTCGGGCAAACGCCGGTGTTGAACGCCGCGCTGGCACAGCGTGCTTTGGACCACTTGGCCGAGTTTGGCGAACAATATGAGTTGCGTCAACCAGGAGTATTGACTGATGCGCTTGTCAGCACGGCTCAGGAGCCCGTTGCCCGGCTAATCGCTTTCTCGGGTCGACAGGTTTAGAGGCGAGCCGCATGCCAACACGAGAAGACTATTTAAAGCAACCCCTTGAAATGCGTCTTGAGCGTTTGCAGCGTACGCCCGACGAGCTTGCCGCTGCACTTCATGGTCAAGATGATGCCGTCTTGTCTCGCCGGCCCGATCCCCAAAACTGGGCAGCCAAAGAAGTTGTTTGCCATCTGCGTGACATTGAAGAGCAGTTCATCCTGCGTTTTCGGTCTATGCTAGCGATGGACGAGCCGAAGTTTCTGACCCTAGGCGATATGCCACATCATCCGCAGGAGTGGGGGATTGCTGAGGGAGATGGCCTACCCTTTGATCCTGCCCGATGGGCCGAAGAACGTCAGTATCTCCGCCATGATACCGATTTGGCGCTATCTGACTTTCGCCAGCGGCGTAAGGAAACCCTCGTCTTCCTGCGTCGTCTTGGTCCCGAGCAGTGGCCACGCGGCAGTCGACATACGACCCTCGGTCGCATGATCTTTGGTGACTGGGTGGCCCTCATGGCGGCACATGATGATAATCATCTTAATCAACTCAAACGCGCTCTTGAAGGGCGGGTCTAAGCTACATTGGACCGCTAGCGGCGGGTAAAATTTAGACTTGGTTGAATGACAATATCACCCATCTATCATATTGTGCCTAAGAGCGAGTTGCAGCGAGGGCTGTCGGAGGATTACTACGTGCCGGATCGTTTTTCGCTGGACGGCTTTGTGCACTGTTTGGCATGTTTTTAATGCCCCCTCTCCCCTGGCGGGAGAAGGTTGGGATAAGGACAAGTGAGCATGATTATCGACGTCCACACCCACATCGTTCCTGAGCACTTTCCGCCGGTCGCTTCCCGGCTTGCCGGCAAGCACTGGCCGTGCATGGATCATGTCGAACCGGGCAGCGCTAATGTGATGATTGCCGGACGCAATTTTCGCACCGTCCTGGACCGCTGCTGGCATGTCCCGCGCCGCCTGCGCGAGATGGCTGAGCCGAGCTACGCAGTGGATCGCCAGGTGCTGTCACCCATGCCAGAGCTGCTCGCCTACGGGCTAGAGCCACAAGATGGTGTGGACCTGGCCCGCCATCTTAATGAAACCCTCATGCGGATGGTGGAGCAAGCGCCGGAACGATTCTATGCCCTGGGCTCGGTCCCGTTGCAAGATATCGATCTGGCCACAGCTGAGCTGCAACGTGTCAAGGCATTAGGGCTTAACGGTGTCGAACTACTGAGCAATGTTAATGGCAAAAGTTTGGGTGAAGCTGAGTTTCTGCCTTTCTTTCAAGCCGCGGAGGCGCTTGACCTGGCGATCTTCGTACATGCCCAGCATCCCACCTTCATGGACCGTGTGGTGGGCCCGCCATTTCTTCAGAATGCGGTGGGTTTTCCTATCGAGGGCGCTCTTGCTATTGCCAGCATCATCACCGGCAAGGTGATGGAGGCATGCCCCGGGCTGCGCCTCGCCTTTAGCCACGGTGGGGGAACGTTTATGCAGCTCTTACCTCGTATGGAGAACGCCTGGCATAAGAACCCAACGATTAAGGACCTGCTGCCTAAACCGCCTTCGGACTATGCGCGCTTATTTTTCTACGATGACATTTTCTTCGACAATCGCACGCTGCAATATTTACTGGACACGGTGGGTCACCGTCAGATCATGATCGGCTCCGACTATCCCTTCATGTTTCGAGATCAGACGCCGGAGGCGGAGTTTGACGCTATTGGCTTAACAGAGGCAGAGCGGCAAGCGGTGGGTTCCGGCAATTGCCTACGTTTTCTGGGACTGGTCTAAACAAGGGGTAGCGCATCCCTCGGATGCTTACGAGGGATGCGAAGACGACGACATCAGCCTTCATGCCCTCACGGATCAGCCCCCGGTCATGCATGCCAAAGACACTGACCGGCACCCACGTCCAACGGCGCACCGCCTCTTCTAGACTCATAATTTGGCGTTCCATCGCCCAATGGCGAATGCAGTAGCCGGCTCACCGGATTTACACTCGTTGTTGATATGTGCACCACTGTCGGAGCTGCCCAACATAACGAACGGACTCTGCAGCAACTCGCCCTGTACCGCTTCATCCTTTTCCAGCCCCGTGATGGTGCGGAAATCAGTCGCCAGATCTTTCTCGAGCGTTAGGTCGGTCGTCAAATCGGCCACATGCACGCCTTTTTTCGCTGCCAAATCAATACCTGTTTGTCTTCCATCCATCGATCGCATTGCCGTTTTTAATTACGATATCATAGGCCATGGGTTCTTCCTCTCATTGCCGGACACTTTACAACGTCACACCCAGCAAGACTTGCTTGCGTCTTACATGATCTGTTCCTACTGTAGCAGAAAGCGCCTGCCTGCCTAGCCCCCGATTCCCTCGCCCCCCCTTCCGGAGAGCTGTTTAGCGGGCTTTTACACACAAACCCTGATGAGCCGTGTACAATTAACGAACGATGGGCGTGGCGCTCACAAGGCGCCAAACGATGTACGAAGCCTTGTTTGTAACCGCACATGTCCCAGGCCGCACCGTGCGGTAAACCCCCACAAAAAACGGTGTCCGGGTATGACTGGGTATGAGGCGCGAATTTGATCAACGATATAAGGCATCTACGATGCATGACGATCAGGAGCGTTATATGACGATGACGAGGATTGTTAACGGTATTTTCCTTCTCAAAACGATCGCTGGAACGCTCTTGATGATCATGGGAGGTGTCTTCGCCATGCGGATTTTGTCGATCATTTTCAAGATTATCCGATCGCCCCTAGAGATTTCTCTGGTCGACAGGCTCGCTCAGGTAGGTAACGGAGAAGGGGCAATCAACATATTTGGTGAAAGCCTGACGATTTCTCCTGAAACCTTTGCCTACGGGAACATCATGGTGAGCTACGCCATCATCATTATCTTACTTGCTATTGGTGGTGGCATTGCGAAAGTATTTTTGTATACCGGTAGCAGTTTAATTCAATCAGGTATTGAGTCATTGTTAGAAAAGTTTAGAGATGACAGGTAGGGGGGGGAAACGGCATTTTAGCAATAGCGGTGCGGCTTGTCCGCGTCCGCCTCGTCAAGTACGGCAAGGAATCGGGCGGCAAACGCTTGGGCACTTCGGGTAAGAAAATCGGTAACGCTCACCTCAAGTGGGCCTTTTCTGAAGCTGGCCTGCTTGGAGAAAAAGCATGATAAAGGAAAAGCCCTGAGCCCTTGCGTTTGATTGGGCACCTGCTCTGGCTCCTTACGAGACGGCGATGGTCGTACAAGGTTGTGTGTGCTGCCCCTCCCCCGAGCCCGGCACGAACTGGCGAGTTATCTACGCTCAGCCAGGTTTTTGAATAGGACGCTATGAGGGCACGGAATCATTTCAGGGTGCAGAGGATAACCGCCATATTGTTTGGGCAATGTGTCTCAGCCTTGGACTCAAAGCCGTTTCCGCATAAAGACGCGCGTGTAGCCGTCTTGTTGCCCCCGGTGTGTTTCAACCCAACCAATGCGGGTGTAGAGCGCAACGTTCTCGGTCATTGTTTCATGGGTATAGAGGCGCAGTTCACGATAGCCTTGGTCATGCCGAAGCGTTCATATAAACGTTGTGCCGCGACATTCGCGTATGCCACTTGCTTCTGGCTGTTGTAGGCTTGAGCTTCTCAGCACCCTCAACTTGTAAGAAGCGAGTCCAAGTATGTTCATGGAGCTCCTTCTTCACAAGTATTGGCCTCAGTACCTCAACATCCGCTCGCTTCGTCAATTGCTGCCATGTTTCACACGCGATTTTGGAGTCTTCTTCCTCCTTGACCAGCTTTATGATAAATGACGTATCAGGATAAACACGCATGAAGTCACGACCCTTCTTTCCGTAGGGTTAGGCGCAGATAGCTCGACTACGTGCCGAAAACTTCGTCGAAGAAACGCTCTTTGTCGAGCGTCCCTTGCCATCTTCGGTGTCGTTTTACCGAATCGATCCTTTTCTTGGCAGGGAGAGATAAAAACCGCGTGGTTTCCACTGGCCCCAATTTGTCCATCAACATGTTAATGGCTTGCTCGACAAGTTGCTCATCACTTAAAAATTTTCCCTGTTTCATCGTAAATTCTCTGCCTGACAGAAATCGAGAGGGTTCATAATCCGTCCATGCACAAATATACGCCGGCATCTCCTCAACAATTGATCATCACATGTGATGACCACATCAGCCGTCGCTTCAGCAAAGGCGATGTGTGCCGCATCGGCAACTCCCAATCTTTGGGCGTGGAGATGATCAGCGCGTTTTCTCACATCACTGAAATTACACGATGGAGCGGTGCCATATCGATTTAGAAGTCCCATGACTTCTATCTGTTCACGTGGCTCTTCGATCTCTGCAACCTCCCGAAAGTGCACAGAAGAAGCGATCATCGTGTAGTGGCCGTCTTTAATGTGTTGTAGAATCAGATAAAACGCATCTTGTTTCAAGACGTATACGCATGAAACTCTGGTCATCGTACGGCCGACATAACGTACAAACGTCCAAGTATAATCTCGTCCGATTATTGATCGTAGTCATGGCATTTTTCAATGGGAATCTCTTGCTGGGATTTCCTTCTTCCGAGAGTAATTGGCATAGATGTCTGCCTTTGCACTGGTTTTTCTTGGGCGTCTAACGCCTTGGCGATCAGCGGCGGCCCACAGGCGATAACGCTGCGACAAACCCAAAAGGATACGCTGCGGGCCGTCCGCCTCCAAGCCGTTGTTCGGCTTGAGAAGTTGTTCTGTCTTTCCCCCTGCGATCGAATCAGACCCCATTGATTCTGCACGCATCCAAGGCCCGCGCAATCAATGGGGTCTGACCCCTCTGATTACTCATAACGGCGCTATACGGCATGGTCGCCTCCTCGATTCGGTCTTATACCGACCATCTGCTTCCCATTGACGCCGAACGCCCAAGCTGAGGCGCGGGCCACACCCCA
>JAPULM010000206.1 GCA_027294925.1 bacterium | reverse complement strand
CCGCGCATATTATGCTCGGGCAACGCAGTGAGCAAAAATTCCCCTACGGAAGAAGACAGCCAACCCAAAATCCAGTGCCGAGTTCGGGCAAAATTCTCCCATACATTGAAGGCGACTTCTACTAAGGGAACAGGCTGAGATGCGTTCATTTGCGCATCGGTCAAACCAATGTTGTGGCCCATCTGCCAGAGAATATCGGTATGCGCACGGCCAATCTCATCGTCATAGACCAACTCCTCTCGCATCTGGCCAATGGTTTTGCGCACCACCGATAGGTCAGGGCAACGGCTCACCCAGGCCGGACGAATCACCGCGCTAAACAGACGATTGCGCAAGATATGCTGCAAGATAAACGCCTGCGCGCGGCCCGGCGTTAAAGGCTCAACCAGCCAGCTCATCTGCGGTCCGGCCGCAATGCACATACTACAAATGTCATCAACGATGGTGGAATAATCAACCGTACTTGCCATATCTGTTCTCCAATTCACTCTTTGCCAAAACGGGCAATATCTTCCGGTCCCTGTTGCGTGGCGATCGGTGCGTCACCCTGCACCATACGGCGCACTTCCTCAACGATTTCGGGATTGGCAAGTGTTGTCACATCACCAATGTCCATCATGTTCGAGATAGAAGCCAGCACGCGGCGCATAATCTTTCCGGAGCGCGTTTTCGGCATATCCGGCACCACATAGACATGCTTGGGTCGGGCAATTTTCCCAATCATGATCTCGATTGAGCGCGTCACCTTAGCGGCGATTTCTTCACCAGATGCTGGCCCAGGTTTCAGTGAAATATACATATCCGGCACCCGACCACGCACCTCGTCGGCAACCGGTACCACGGCGGCTTCTGCCACTTCGTCAACCGTCATTGCCGCCGATTCAAGCTCTTTGGTACCTAAGCGGTGGCCAGCGACATTAATGACATCATCCACCCGGCCAAGAATACGATAGTAACCGTCTTGCGCCTGCACCGCGCCATCACCAGGGAAATATGGCCAATCACGCCAGTCCTTGCTGTCCGGATTCTTACAGTATTTGGCGTAATAGGTCTGCACGTAGCGCTCGCGATCGCCCCAGATGGTCTGAAAAGCACCCGGCCACGGGTTGCGAATACAAATATTGCCGGCAATGCCTGAGCCCGCTTGCAACTCCTCACCGTTCTCATCGTAGATCACCGGATGGATACCCGGCACGGCAGGTCCAGCGCTGCCGGGTTTCATTGGGTGCAATCCCGGCATGGTGCTGCATAGGAAACCGCCGGTCTCGGTTTGCCACCAGGTATCGACAATCGCCGCTTCACCCTTGCCGACAACCTCGTGATACCAGCGCCAGACTCCCGGTTCGATCGGCTCACCCACCGTGGTCAT
Organism: bacterium; assembly: GCA_027294925.1. The sequence continues at coordinate 12,453 of JAPULM010000206.1, read as the reverse complement.
ATGCTTGAAGTGATAATTGTACTTAGCCGGTTCATCCGGTCCGGCTTTGCGCAGCATCCGAATGGTCGTAGGAGCGGTATGAAAAATATTAACCTCAAGCCGTTCGGCAATACGCCAGGCGCGTCCGGCATCCGGGTAGGTGGGGACGCCTTCAAACATCACGCTGGTGGCCGCTAACGATAGCGGACCATAGACAATATACGAATGTCCAGTGATCCACCCGATATCCGCCATACACCAGTAGACATCGGTCGGGTGAATGTCTTGAACATACTTCGACGTCCCGGTGACATAGGCCAGATAACCGCCGATGCTGTGCTGACAGCCCTTGGGACTCCCGGTGGTGCCACTAGTATACATCAAAAACAATGGCGCCTCGGCTGGCATTGACACCGGCGCCACCCGTTTGCCGGCATAATTTTTCAACAGTTCATGCGGAAAATAATCACGTCCCTCAACCATCGGTGTTGCAGACGAATATTGGCCCGGATAGCGACGCCATACCAGAACTTTGTCGACCGTGTGGCCCTGATTTGCGGCAGCCTGAACGGCTTCGTCCGCCTTGCCCTTATGATCGATCAAGGTCCCACTACGATAGTAAGCATCCATGGTCACCAGGACATGACTCTCCGAATCCGCAATGCGATCGCCGCATGCCTGACCGCTGAAGCCACCAAAAACCACCGAATGGATAACACCGAGTCGAGCACATGCCAGCATCGTGACCGGTAACTCAGGCACCATCGGCATGTGGATGGTGACGCGATCCCCCGCTTTCAAACCACAGAAATCTTGTAAGAGGGCAGCCGTCTCATTCACCCGGACATACAATTCCTGATACGTTATCACCTCATGTAGCTCGTTTTCCGGCTCGGGTACATAGATAATAGCGGCTTTGTTTTTGTATTGTGCCAGATGCCGGTCAACGCAATTATAGCTGGCGTTTAACTTGCCGCCAATAAACCATTTCCAACACGGCGCATCACTGGTATCGAGCATCGTATGCCAATACTGATCCCAGTGTAGCAAATCCGCATATTCCTTAAAACACTCAGGGAAATGATCCAATCCGAAACGCGCATAGATCTGAGGGTCAGTCATATTGGCCTGCGCAATAAATTGCGTTGACGGATGGAAGTATTCTTCCTCTTTCCAGTGCACCGCAATCTGTGCTTCGCTTGTCTCGTAAACTTCTGATTCATCCATAATAGTAGCCTCATCAAGAGCTTAGGGGGTTCGGGGTGATAAAGTAGGACAATTTCTTGCCCATTCTGACAGAAAATGCAACTGCTGCGCAACTGAAAATTCGTCAGGCAGTGAGCCGCTCCCACCTCAGAAAGTTCCGTTTGCCTTGTACATCGGGTGCGGCAAGATGTTCCCATGATTGCCAAATCATATCAATTCGGTACAATGGGAAGCGGTCGGACACAATGAAAGTCGATGATGGAACCGCGCCTGATCTACCCTACAACCGGTATGGAGGCCTGCAGCATGACGGACAACGAGGCAAGGTCAGAACTCCGGCAGCTCGATGACCGTATCGCATCTCTGGAGAACGAATTACAACAGCTCAAGCAACAACGCGTCACGCAACAAGGCCGATCCCCCAAACCCCTGGACGGCGTCCGCGTGTTAGATCTCTCCCGCTATATTTTTGGACCCTTTTGTACCCAGACGTTAGGTGATTTGGGCGCCGACATCATCAAGGTGGAACCCCGCCAGGGCGGCGACCCCGCCCGTTATATAGGCGGTCCTGCGGAAGATGGCGTGAGCGTTTCGTTTTTGGCTCGCAACCGCAACAAACGCAGTTTGGCAATGGACATGCGTAAACCGGCGGCGCAAGACATTTTACGGCGTCTCGCCGAACAGTCTGATGTGCTCATACACAATTTCCGGCCTGGTATTATGGACCGTATGGGCCTGGCGACGACACAACTTCGGGAGCTTAACCCGACGCTGATCTACTGTTCTTTATCCGGCTACGGACAAAGCGGCCCGATGACAGCATGGCCGGGTCAAGATTTACTTATTCAAGGCATGTCCGGCATTATCAGCACCACCGGCTGGACAGACGGCCCACCTGTCGCTGCGGGGGTCTTTCTGGCTGATATGACCGGCGCCATAACCGCCACCTACGGTGTTCTGCTGGCGTTGCAGGCCCGCCACCGCCATGGCATTGGGCAAGAAATGGACGTCTCATTGCTGGACGCCATGATCGCCCTACAATCGATGGATGTCACGGCCTATCTCAATTCACACCAACTGCCGGGCAAGAGCGGTAGTGGCCATTGGATGTCCTCACAACCGTATGGAATTTTTCGCACCGCCGATAAACTGCTGGTTCTTAACGCAAGCTCCGAAGACTGGTGGGGACGGCTTTGCAAGGCACCGGAATTCGTCACCCTGGCTGCCGATGCGCGCTTTGCCACACGTGAATCGCGCCGGCAGCACGGGCCGGCGCTGATCGCCGTATTGGAAGCAATTTTACGCAACAAGACACGGGACGAATGGCTGGATTATCTGAGCACCTTCGACGTCTTGTGTACACCGGTATATGACTACGAGGAGCTGTTTAACAACCCGCAAGTACACCACAATGACATGGTAGTGACCCAACAACACCCTCAGGTAGGAGATATTCGCGTCATCGGCATGCCGGTGAAATTTTCCAAGACGCCAGGCGACATTCGCACCCCTGCACCGCTTCTCGGCCAACACACGGACGACATTCTGCAAAACCTGGGCTACAGCGCCCATCACATCGCACAGCTACGCCAAGATGAGGTGATCTAAGTACAAGAAGGACGCACAGCCATGACGGCAAATATTCCCACCGCTCTCGATACGCGCATTGCCGCCCTCGAAACCGAACTCCTGCAATTGAAACGCCAACGCACCCAATTGCGTGGTAAGCCCCCCAAACCTCTGGACGGGGTACGCATTCTGGATTTGTCGCGGTTTATTTTCGGCCCGTTTTGCAGCCAAATATTGGCCGATATGGGCGCCGATGTGATCAAAGTGGAAGCCCTGGGCAGCGGTGATCCGGCACGACGTTCTGGTACCGTGTTCGTCAATGGCGAAAGCGCCTCGTTTTTTGCCCGCAACCGTAACAAGCGTAGCATGGCGATAAATTTACGTCACTCGGCTGCTCAGGATGTCATGTTACGCCTTGCCCAGCAGAGTGATGTGCTCTTGCATAACTTCCGTCCGGGCGTCATGCAGCGGATGAATCTTGGTGTCGAACGCGTCCATGGCGTCAACCCGCGCTTGGTCTACTGCTCGCTTTCCGGCTACGGGCAAAGCGGTCCGGCAGCCAACTGGCCAGGGCAAGACATTTTAATCCAGGGCATGTCCGGCATTGTCAGTACCACTGGCTGGGAAAACGGACCACCGGTGGCCGTCGGCACCTATCTCGCAGATGTAACGGGTGCTTTAACCGCCACCTACGGGATATTGGCCGCCTTGCAAGCGCAAGCACAATATGGCATAGGTCAAGAAGTCACCGTGTCACTTCTTGACAGCATGATCATGCTGCAAAGTATGGAGGCCACCGTCTATCTCAACGATGGCAAGACGCCAACCCGTAGCGGCAGTGGGCACTGGATGTTGCCACAACCCTACGGGGTTTATCAGACCGCCGACGAGCCGATGATTCTCAATGCCCATTCTGATGATTGGTGGGCGCGCCTATGTGCGGCGCCGGAATTTACCCATCTGAGCGAAGAACCGCGCTTTGCCACTCGAGATGCCCGCTGGCAACATGGCTTGGAGCTGATTGCCGCCTTGGAAGCCATTTTGTGCACCAAACCACGTGCAGCGTGGCTCGACTACCTGGGCCAATACGATGTGTTATGCGCCCCGGTCTATACCTATGAAGCATTGTTTGACGATCCACAGGTGCAGCACAACGGCATTGTGGTGGAGCAACAACACCCTGTAGCCGGAACCGTACAGGTCATCGGCCCGGTGGTCAATTTTTCCGCCACGCCTGGCGCGGTGGGACCAGCTTCACCCCGGCTCGGCGAACACACCGAGGCGATTTTGCAACAGCTGGGTTATCAAACGACAGAGATTGAACGTTTACGGGAAGCGGGCACGATTTAAGTTAACCGGTAAATCTGCGTATGATTGCCTTGATGTGAGGGCTGGACGCCAATAAGGAAAATACGTTAAAGATAGAAAGGAACGATGCATGCAATACCCGTTGGAGGATGTTAAAATTCTCGATCTTTCCCATGCCCTGGCAGGCCCTTTTTGCTCAACCATGTTAGCCGACTTCGGGGCGCAAGTGATCAAACTGGAAATGCCCGGCAGTGGTGATATCGCCAGAGCCTGGGGGCCACCTTTCTATAACAGCGAAGCGGCGTACTTCGTCAGCTTGCACCGTAACAAAAAAAGCATCGAAGTTGATCTGAAGCATCCGCAGGGCAAAGAACTGTTTTTCCGCCTGGTGGAACAATGCGATGTGGTGTTGGAAAATTTTCGAGTCGGCACCTTAGAAAAACTCGGCATTGATTATGAATCAGGTCGCGCCCGCAATGGCAGTATTATCTACTGCTCAGTTTCCGGCTTTGGACAAAGCGGACCGTATAAGGACCGGGCGGCACTGGATCTGATTATACAGGCAGAAAGCGGTATGATCAGCATTACCGGCGAACCCGGTAGCCGCGGCGTGCGCAATGGGGTATCGATTGCGGATATGACGGCAGGTATCTACGCGGCATTTGGCATTATGAACGCACTGCGAGTGAAGGACAAAACCGGTAAGGGACAGTATATCGACGTGTCGATGTTAGACGGACAATTGGCTCTATTACAGGGCACTATCGGTGCCTATTTGGCCGATGGCGAGGTGCCCAAACCGCTGGGCACCGCCTACAAAGCGCTGTTGCCGTACCAGACGTTCCGCACCCAAACTGAAGATCTGGCGCTCGCTGTGGGTAGCGATCGCCTGTGGAAAATCTTCTGCCCGCTGATGGGGCTTGAGGAGATGGTAGACGACCCACGCTTTGCCACCAATGCGGCTCGCATTCAGAACCGCAGCAAACTCATCGATAAGCTTCAGGGCGTGTTCTTGACCAAGATCTATGCAGAATGGGAAGCCATTCTGCTAGCTAGCGGCATCCCCATGGGCGCTATTAACAGCATCGACAAGGTCGTGGAACATCCACAAGTTAAGGCCCGTGAGATGATCGTCGAGAGCGATCACCCGGTGGCGGGAAAAGTCCGTATTGTCGGTGTTCCGATCAAGCTGTCAGAAACACCAGGCCGTGTCCGCACCCCGGCGCCAACCCTGGGACAACATACAGACGACGTCTTAACGCACTATTTAGGCTTGTCAGAAACCGATATCACAGCGCTACGCGAAACCAGCGCTATCGGCCCAAAACGGTAGCAGGTCACCCCAACAACATTAACCCCTATTGCCCTTTCTCGCCTAACGCATCATGTGCTACCATAGGGTAAAAGAACCTTGACACTGATCTATTAGGATAAAAAAATGAGCGAAACGACAACACAGAATGCGATGTCCCTAGATGACTTAATCGAACGTATTGCCGCAACTGCATTTAATACGACATTATTTACCGTCTATACCAATAGCAAGCGTGTGCAACATCGTGCGGTCAAGGGACAGTACCCGCACCTGGTGGTGGTTGGCAAGGTTAGTGCGCGGGTCGAAATGGTGGGCATGGTGGAGACTGCCGAGACGCTACACAATCTCGACGCAGCAGGGCGACGCTGGCGGACGCTGGAACCCTTGCAAGCGGCGACCTATCTCTATGTACCACGTAACGACGGTCCAGATGCGCGCACCCTCTGCCTGCGAGACAAAATTTCTATTTCAGACTTTCGGCATTACTGGGAAGACGCCAGCGGTTTTCATGTCGAGAAGTGTTTTGCGTGATCTGTTACGGCGGGCGGGAAATGATAGTTATGGGTTTGCAGATTTGCCAAAGCGGTATCGATCAGCGCCGGCATATCAAGTTTGGCTTCAGCCGCTTCAACATGCGCAAGTGTCGCACGGGTAGTCGGATGACGCGGCACGAACAGCGTGCAACAGTCTTGATCCGGCACAATAGAAACGTCATAGGTGCCAATGCCCTGCGCCTCCCAAATGATTTCGGCTTTGTCCATACCAATCAGAGGGCGTAAAATTGGCAAAGCAACGGCAGATTCAATCACACACAGGTTCTGTAACGTTTGTGACGCCACCTGGCCAAGCGATTCACCGGTCACCAAAGCTTGCGCACCTGTCTGCTGCGCCAATGCCTCGGCAATGCGTAGCATGCAGCGGCGGTATAACACAACCCGGTAACGCGACGGTACAGCATTAACAATGTGCTGCTGAATTTCGCCGAAGGGCGCTAAAAACAGACGCGCGTTATATTGATAGTGGGTGAGAAGGTCGGCAAGCTGCATCGCCTTTTCTTGCGAGGTTCGATCGAGAAACGGATAGCTGTGAAAATGCAAAAAATCCACCCGGCAGCCACGCTTCATCATACGCCAAGACGCCACAGGAGAATCCAGGCCGCCCGACAGGAGGCTCAACAAGACGCCGCTCATACCCACCGGCAAGCCACCTGCTCCTGGATGTTTGTCAAGATAAATCAACGTTTGGCGAGGAATCAACTCAATATGGATGGTGAGTTCGGGATGCTTGAGATCAACCCGCGTTTCATGCGTATGGAGTACATGCTCGCCAATCTCACGATTGAGCCATTGCGAACCAAATGGCAGCTCTTTAAAGGCCCGCCGTGCCGTAACCCGAAAACTGCTAAAGGTGCACGTACTGAGCGCCTTGTCGACCACATGTTTAATGGCGTCAAGATCATGCGGGGCTGCCAAACAGGGTGAAAAATTAGCTACCCCGAACACGCGGTGCAAGCGTGTTTCAACATCAGCCATCGGCGTCGCTTGAGGCACGCTCAATAAAAGACGGCCGGATTGAATCAACACGTTGACGTCCGGCGTATCAGCAAGCGCCTGACGAATATTTCGAGCCAGTTGACGGATAAAAGCAGAACGGTTTTTGCCCTTTAAGCTGATTTCACCGTAGTGAATCACCATATACTGTCGGTCTTGGCGCATCATAGATAAAAGTTCTAAATGGTTGGTTTTAGGATTGTTCACCGCGCGCACAGCGTACGATATAGCACGTCTTCTGTCAACCGCGCAACATGGTGCGCAAGACAGACACGGGGTGACAGGTTGTCGGACATATTTAGGGAACACATACGATGAAACAGGCTGTCCGAGTTAGCGAAGCACAACAGATCGTCTTGGCACATGTATCGCCAATTGGCATTGAAACCATTCCGTTAGTCGATGCGTTACAGCGGGTTATTGCCGAAACGGTCACCTCGCCACGCTATATCCCGCTGGACGATAACTCTGCCATGGACGGCTATGCGGTGCAGCATCGTGATGTCGAGGGTGCCAACGCCGATCAGCCAGCCATACTCGACGTGGTCGACATCCTTCCAGCCGGCAAAACACCGCAGCGACAGGTTGAAGCTGGACAGAGCATCAAAATCATGACCGGTGCCGCAATGCCGGCCGGCGCCGACACCGTGATACAAGTCGAGCACACCAACGCAAGCGATACAAAGGTAGAAATTTATCAGGCGCCGCCAGTCGGTAGTAATCTACGACGGCGGGGCGAAGACATTCAACTGGGTGAGTGTGTCCTGGCAAAGAATACCCGCCTCAGGCCGGCTGAACTCGGTGTTTTAGCTTCACTAGGTAAGGCTCAGGTACTGGTGCATCAGCGCCCCCGTGTGGCCATTCTCGCCACCGGCGATGAAATTGCCGATCTGGGCAATCCCGACGCCAATAATAAAATTATCAACAGCAATTCATACACCTTAGCAGGTCAGGTCATCGAGGCCGGCGGTAAGCCCCTGCTCTTAGGTGTGGCGCCGGATGAACGAAATGAAATGTCGCGGCGCATTGCCAGCGGTCTCAAGGCCGATGTGCTGATCACCTCCGGCGGGGTCTCGGTAGGCGATTTTGACTATGTGCGTGAATGCCTGGACCAGGCTGGATTTACGGCACATTTCTGGACCGTCGCCGTACGGCCCGGTAGCCCTATCACCTTTGGTACGGTAGGCCAAACGCCTGTCTTTTCGCTGCCTGGCAATCCGGTTGCCTCGATGGTCACCTTTGAACTTTTTGTACGCCCGGCGCTCCTAAAAATGAACGGCCATACGGATCTCTTCCGCCCCCATAGCAACGCGATCTTGCAAGACGAGGTGCGCAAACGGAGCGGTGTTCGCATCCTTCTGCGCGGTATCTTGAGCCAACAAAACGGGCAAGATGTGGTCACCACCACAGGACCTCAGGGCTCAGGCATCCTGCGCTCCATGAGTCTGGCCAATTGCCTCATTGATATCCCCGAAGAGGTCGAACGGCTGCAGCCCGGCGATACGGTGCAGGTGGTATCGTTATAACTCGTACCTACCTGACAGCCTTCGCACACCGTACTGTCCCTAAAGTTTTCCAATCCATGCGACGATGAAAGGGCAAGAATCTACATCGCATTTAGCAAAATAGATTTTCCTGCCCCATCTGTTAAGGATTGCATCATGCCGGAATCGATGAATTTGCTCCTTCGCGCCTATGATGCTTTGGACATGGCGCTGCTTGTCGTATCTCACGATGGGCTTATCCATCACTATAACCAGGCCTACGCCGAATTACGTAGCATCGCGCTCGACGAAATGGTAGGGCATCCGGTGGCAAAACTGGATCGCCGTGCAAGTATCAAACGCTTTCTCCATGCAGGCGCCCAGCCTCAAGGCAAAGCACCTGGTCTCGATCTTCGGCGCAACCAGGAAACCATACTCCCTATTGAAGAAGAGGGGCATCTGCTAGGCTGTGTCGTTCTCGTGACCCCCGCTGCACAACGCCTTCAGAACTCAGAATATACCCGGCGACGAGCGCTGAGTAGGGGGGATACCGCAGCCGGCTGGACGGCCAGTTATACCTTTGATGATATCATCGGCGACAGTCCTGCCTTACAACGCGCGCACGAAGTGGCTGAAAATGCGGCCCAAGTTAATTCGCCGGTCCTGCTCTTAGGTGAAAGCGGAACCGGCAAAGAGTTGTTTGCCCACGCCATTCATATGTCGAGCCAACGCCGGGAGCATCCCTTTGTACCCATCGACTGTTCGGCCATTTCTCGCGAACTGCTCGAAGCGGAGTTGTTCGGCTATGCACCAGGCGCCTTCACCGGCGCCACCAAGGAAGGTAAACCAGGCAAATTCGAGTTGGCAAATGGCGGCACGGTTTTTCTCGATGAAATCGGCGAGATGCCCCTAGAAATGCAAGCCAAGCTCCTGCGTGTCTTACAAGACCGCCGCATTACTCGGGTTGGTGGCTTGGCTCCCTTCCCAGTCGACTTTAGAATCATCTCTGCAACCAACCGCAACCTGGACAGCATGGTCAACGAAAAACGCTTTCGGCACGATTTATTGTACCGTATGGATGTGATTCGCATTGAGATCCCTGCCCTACGCGACCGCCCAGGTGACATCCCGCTCCTGCTGGAGCAGGCCTGGGCACATAAAAGCGATGAATTGGGCATGCACGCCACCTTAGCCCCTGAAGCACTTCACCTCCTGACCCAGTATCTATGGCCTGGCAATATCCGCGAACTATGGAACCTGGTAGAACGGCTATTGGTAAGCGTGCGCAAACCGGTGATTGAAGCCCACGACTTGCCCTTATATGTCAAACAGGATATGTCGGAAGAAAACAGTCACGAGGTGTCGACTTTCTATCTCAAAACTGCCGTCGCTGATGCTGAACGGCATACCTTAGAACGCGCCCTACACCATACACGAGGCAATCGCAACATGGCCGCCGAACTCGTTGGCCTATCTCGAGCAAGCTTCTACCGCAAACTCAAAGAATACGGTTTAACCCACGACACACGCGACTCGGAAGTCGTTCAGCGTTTCCTGTAAAATACACGCCCGACACCCTAGTCCAACCCGGCACCAGTCCTTGATCACTTTAATACGTGGTAAAACCTTTTAAAACAATAGCTAGCCTGCCAAACTGGCAGAGTATTGGCGCCACGCAGACTAGCTATTGAAAATCAACCGCATCTATGATACACCTTGCCTATATGTGATCCGTATGATGTGATTACTGATGCTGCAACACGTTACAGCTAACCTAACCCACTTAATCTGGCATCGTGCTGTTTCAGCATATCTTGCCAATGGTAATCCTCACCATAAAGACACTTCTTTATGACGACTATACAGGAAGTCCTCCGCCAGCGTATTTTGGTCTTAGATGGCGCTATGGGGACAGTACTACAGGGCAAAGCGCTAACAGCCGACGATTTCGGCGGCTTGGATTACGAAGGCTGCAATGAGCATTTAAATCTCACCCGGCCCGATGTGATCCGCGATATCCATACCGCTTATCTCGAGGCAGGTGCGGATATCATTCTTACCAACACCTTCGGCGGCACGCATATTGTGTTATCTGAATATGATTTGCAAGATCAGGTGCACGCCATCAATGCCGACGGCGCACGCCTTGCTCGTGAAACCGCCGATCTCTATATCACGCCTGATAAACCTCGCTTTGTGGCTGGGTCGCTCGGCCCACAGACCAAGACCATTCTCGGCATCTCCAACGTCTCTTTTGGGCTGCCCAGCGCTGGCCGTGAAGTGTTGAACTCGGTCTTCCTGTACCACTGCATCCAGGCCGGCTTGGACTACGCCATCGTCAATTCTCAGAAGTTAGAACGCTATGCGTCCATCCCGGAAAACGAGCGACATTTGGCGGAAAACCTGTTGTTCTGGCGCACCAATGATCCCATTGGCGACTTTGCAGCCTTCTATAAAGATAAAAAACCCGTCAACAAACAGCCCCTGGTGACACTGCCTCTGGAACAACGTCTGGCGGCCTATATCATCGAGGGCAGCAAAGATGGCCTAGTTGACGATCTCGACCAAGCTTTGGAGCAATATGATAAGCCCATGGACATCATCAATGGGCCACTAATGGACGGCATGAGCGAAGTGGGCCGGCTGTTCAATAATAACGAACTCATCGTCGCTGAGGTCCTACTCAGCGCTGAGTCGATGAAGGCCTCCGTGGCCTACCTCGAACCGTACATGGAAAAGTCCGAAAGCATCATCAAGGGCAAAATCATCCTGGCAACGATGAAGGGTGATGTGCACGACATTGGGAAAAATCTGGTCGATATTATCTTAAGCAACAACGGCTTCGAGGTGATCAATCTTGGCATCAAAGTACTCCCACAAGTCCTCATTGCAGCCTATAAAGAGGAAAAACCCGACTATATCGGGCTCTCCGGCTTGCTGGTGAAATCCGCCCAGCAGATGGTGGTGACCGCGCAGGACATGGATTCGGTCGCACTGTTTGTGGTGACGTGCGGCAGCGGTGTGCGGGATCTGGCGGAAACCTACAAAACCGCCGGTGAGTATGTCCGATCACACGCCATTCAAGCCATCGCAGTTGAATTAGCAGAAGCTTATGCCGAAAAGATGCATCAGGATCTACGGGCCTGGTGGGGCTTCCCCGATTCACCTGAAATGACCATGCGAGATCGCTTCCAGACCAAATACCGTGGCATACGGGTATCATTTGGATATCCCGCCTGTCCCGATCTGGAGGACCAGAGCAAATTGTTTGCGCTGTTGCGGCCTGAGGATATCGGCGTGCAGTTAACCGATGGGTTTATGATGGATCCGGAGGCCTCCGTCTCAGCCTTGGTCTTGCACCATCCAGAGGCGGTATATTTTAACGCCGAGCGGTCCTGAGACGCACCGTATGCGGGCACTCGTCTTTTTATTCGGAGCCTTTATCTTGCATCGTTTGCTGGTACAAATCTATCCTCCTTATCGCCAACGCATGCAGCAATTTGACCGTAAGGTAACCTGGTTCGCCACCCTGCTGCTGATTTTCTTTGTCGTTAATTTTATCTATATCGTCTTTTTTCATTAACAAAACCAATCGCCATCATGCATCAACTATAATGCAGCCAACATCTTCACAGTCAATTCGTCTGGCCAATATCGATGATATTCCGGAAGGGGAAGGACGCGAATTTAGAGTCGGCAACCGTTACGTTGCCGTTTTCCAGTACGAAGGGCACTTCTACGCCCTGGAAGACATCTGCCCCCATGCCGGTGCTCCCCTATACAATGGCGATCTGCGTGACGGAACCATTATGTGTATGTGGCACGGCTGGCGTTTCAACCTACACGATGGTGTTTGTATTAATCATCCCCGAGCCTGTGACGTCACCACCTTCCCGGTTACGGTACGAGGACAGGATCTGTACGTGACACTACCTGCTATCGTCGTGGTGTCAGCATAAATGGTCGTTTCTAGCTTCCTTGAGGACTTACAGCATGGGCCAAGCGTGATTTCAGTGACTAAGCAACGCCTTCCGATCTTGAA
>JAPULM010000205.1 GCA_027294925.1 bacterium | reverse complement strand
CGAAATCCGGCGTTAAAGACCGAAATCGCTTGGATCAAGCCGCCCCAAACGCCATCATTGACGGCCTTCTCACGCCGCCATCATCATTCCGGGCCGCACATACCCGAAAGGCAGGTAAATCGAGGCGTCCAGTTTTTTCGAGACAATGGTTGTAAGGCGGTCGAAGATCAGCAAACATACCGCTATCGGCATCTCATCTGGGGGATGTCGGTCAAGATACAGGGAGAAGCATGATGCGTAAGCTTACAGTGGCTCTGCTAATGGTGGCCCTTGCCGCATTCTCAGGTACGGCGGTGGCAAAAACGATTAAGATCAGTACGACCGTACCGGAAACATCAAACTGGTTGTTGGCTGCAAACAAATTCAAGGAAATCGTCGAAGCCAAGACCTCCCACAAAGTGGAAATCTACCCAAACGGCGTGCTTGTGAGCGGGAATGACCGAGTCGAATTGGAGATGGCCCAAGCAGGCGCAATTGACATAATCATGAAAACGACCATCTGGTTGTCACAGTTGAATCAGGACTTCCTGGTCACAGCGATGCCATGGATGTTTCCAAACGCCGAAGTGGCAATGAAGGTCATGGATGGCCCAAACGGTCAGCAGCTTTCAAACAGCCTGACCAAGGTCGGTCTGCAGGCGCTCGCCTGGGGTGACGGCGGATTCTTTCAACTTTACTCCAAGAAAGGTCCGATCAAGACACCCGACGGCATTAAGGGAGTAAAGATTCGTGTCCCAGGTAACCCGATATTTGTCGACACCTGGAACAAAATCGGCGCCATTCCGACGCCAATTAGCTTTGCAGAAATTTTTTCGTCGTTGCAACAGGGCGCCATTGATGGCGGTGTGGCCACAACTCCGCTGATTTACGCAAAGCGCTTCTACGAAGTGGCCGACTACATCTCCATCATCAACTTCTCGTTCGAATCTGTTGGCATGATTGCCAGTAAAGCACTGATGGATGAACTGAGCGACGCCGACAAAGTTGTGATAAAGGAGGCCGCGGTAGAAGGTATGAAAGTGCAACGTGCTGCCGCGATCAAGGAAAACGAGTCTTACCTCTCTGAGATGACTGCGGCGGGTGCGATAATTTACGAACCCAGCACTGAAGAACTGGATCAGTTTAAGAAGATTGCGAAGCCGGTCTATGACAAGTTCAAGGAAAAAATTGGCGTTGATCTTGTTTCACGTGTTGAGGACGAAGTGAAAGCCCTCTCCAAATAGTTCCTCCCAGCCTCGTTACAAACGAGGCACCCCCAAAGATTGACCTCCCGGCCTTGTGGCCGGGAGGTCAATCGAACTCAGGGTGTGCAGACCAATGAACAAAAATGCTTATACGCGATCATTCAACGCAGCCTTAAATGTTCTTGGACGATTGCTCGACGAAGGTGAAAAATGGATAATCGTACTTTTTCTCACTGGCATCGTGACAATGATATTCTCAGGCGTACTATCTAGATATCTCTTTCATTATTCTATCGCATTCACCGAAGAAATGGCACGGTTTCTGTTTCTTTGGAGTGCATTACTCGGGGCCTCTGCGGGCCTTAAGAGCGGCGAGCATTCCGGCATACCATTGCTAGCCAATCGGTTTGGCCCACGCGGACGTCGGGCCATTGAAATCTTCGTGGCGGCAGGCGTTACCATATTTCTGTGTTACCTGGTGGTGATGACGTCGGTGTCCACGATGAAGGCGTTTGGAAGCGGTCAGATCAGCACCACAACTGAAATTCCTGTTTGGACCATAAATTTTGGAATGCTGGTTGCATTCGTTGTCGGCGTTATTCGATGCATTCAAGGTTATTTCCTAGGTACTTTTAAGCCTACGTAATCACCATCGGATGATATACGGCCAGGGTAGGTAGATTTCCATGGAACTGCTTATCAATCCCAGCGTCATCGGCTTTCTTGTTTTTATCGGGCTGCTGCTGTTCAATATGCCGATTTTTGCCTCTTTGGGGTTGGCCGCCCTATTCACAATAGTTGTCTTTGACGCTGCTCCGCTGGCTGTCGTACCCTACATATTGGGGGGGTCGATTGACAAGTTCCCGCTGCTGGCCACCCCACTTTTCATCATTGCAGGTGCGATGATCACGCGGTCCGGCATGTCCCGTCGGATTGTAAACCTTGCGCAGGTGGTGCTCGGCCAGCTGCCGGGAGGTCTGGCACTAGCAACACTTGCAACCGGGGCAATCATCAGCTCGATGTCCGGTTCAAATATCGCGACTGTTGCAGCTCTCAGCTTTCTGATACCGGCAATGGCCGAAATCAATTATCCGAAGCCATTCGCCGTTGCGGTGGTTGCAGCTGGTTGCACATTTGGAGTAGTCATTCCACCCAGCATCGGCATGATTATATATGGCGTCATTGCGGAGCAATCAATCCCGAAGCTGTTTTTTGCCGGAATTGGTCCGGGCCTGCTGATGTTCTTGATTCTTGGACTATGTACATTCCTCATTTCGTGGAAGAATGGATATCGCGGCCGCAAAGTGGAAAGATCATGGCGCGCGTTTGGTTGTGCTCTGATAGATGCTTTCTGGGGATTGATGGCGCCCGTAATAATCCTCGGAGGTATTTATTCGGGTCTTTTTACTGCTACAGAGGCGGCCGCTGTCGCAGTGGTCTATATCTTTATTGTGGATCTGTTCATCTACAAGAAGATCGGGTTCTCTCAGTACCCCGATATGTTGTATGAGTCTGGGAAGACAATCGGTGTCATCGTTATGATCATCGCCTGCTCGTCGGTGTTCGCTTGGATCTGGCAAACACAAGGCTTGGCGGCCGTTATCACCAACAACCTGATGAACTGGTCCGGCGGCGATCCGTTATCGATCTTACTGATCATCAATGTGCTGCTGATTTTAATGGGTGCCTTTTTGGAACCGATTGCGGCGATGTATTTGTTGGTGCCGCTGGTTAAGCCCACTCTAGTTGCCGCCGACATTGACCTAATTCACTTTGGCGCACTGATGACGGTGAACCTTTCGATGGCACACCTGACGCCTCCTGTGGGAGTTGGGCTATTCCTGGCTGCCAAAGTGGGAGGGGTGCCATTCGAGACGGCCGCAAAATGGGCTATCCCATTTGTCATCTGCGAGTTGATAGTCGTGCTCTTGGTTACTTACTTCCCGTCGATTGCGCTATTTTTTGCTTCGATGGTCTAGATGTCAGCGCAAATTTGGAAATGTGATGCCGTCGCGCTCTCCGAGCAACTGAGCGACGGACACATCACGCCTGTTGAGATACTCGAGCATTTTCTGGGCAGAATTGAAAAGCTGAACCAAACGCTCAATGCGGTTATCTGCCTGAACGGCCAAGCCGAGGCCGATGCTCGAGCCAGTGCTGATCGCCGGGCAGCAAAAAAGCCCAAGAGCCAAATTGACGGAATACCGATTCTGATCAAGGATAACTTGATCGTGCGCGGCATGCCTGCCACCTGGGGCAGCAGGCTCTATCAAGACCGAGTTAGCAGGAATGATGAAATACCAGTAGAAAAATTGCGTCGCGCAGGTGCGATCATAATTGGCAAAACAAACGTCCCAGAATTTACAGTCGAGGGCTACACCGACAACAAACTGTTCGGCGTTACACCGAATCCGTGGAATCTGGCTGTAACCCCGGGAGGCTCGAGCGGGGGTAGTGTCTCTGCCGTGGCCGCAGGGCTCATTCCGATGTCTATTGGAACCGATGGCGGGGGCTCGATCCGTCGTCCTGCCGCCTACACCAATCTTGTGGGCTTGAAGACAACAATTGGCCGCATCCCCAGGGGCGGTGGCTTGCCGCAGTTACTCTTGGACATGGAGGTTGTCGGCCCTATTACTCGGTCAGTTCGAGATCAGGCGCTGCTATTTGATGTACTGGCTCAACCGGACACGCGGGATCATCGATCGCTTCGGTTCTCGGGCGCAAGCAGCTTGGATAAGTTGTTTGTTCCACCTAACGAGCTAAGAATATTGGCCGTCGAGCGTTTTGGCAACGCACCACTTGATCCAGCGATTAGTGCGAGCTTCCAGCAGATGACCAGTTCATTAAAATCTATGGGTCACAAAGTTACGACCGGACAATTGCCGCTTGATATTAAACAAATCAATGAACATTGGGCATCCATAGGCAGCATTGGTCTAGCATTGTTACTCCAACGCGAACCGAAAATGCGAGAGCTTGCTTCTAGCAATTATGTTGAATGGGCCGACACTTCTTATACCGCGGCGCACCTACTGCAAATTACAGAAATTATTTCTGGACTCAGAAATCAGGCTGCACAGGTGTTTGCAGATGTCGACATCATCATGACACCTTCCTGCGCCGCTATGCCGTGGTCTACGACAATCCCGTTTCCGCCAGAGATCGATAGTCAACCTGTTGGACCTCGAGGTTC
>JAPULM010000204.1 GCA_027294925.1 bacterium | reverse complement strand
CAGCCTGATAACACCTCCCACAACGCCTCTGCCGCTAGGCGCAACGCCATACCTTGTTGACGTTCCTCCTCAAATAACGGCACCTTTAGTTCCTCAGCCAAGTCCCATAACACCTCTAGAGGTGTAAGCGGCCGGGCAGTTACCTGTGTGAGACGTCTCAGATAAAACACCAGCAGGCGACTCGGATAAGCAAAAGCGGTTTCTAACGTTGCCTGGAGCAAGCGGGCAAACACGGCTGAGTCGTAGGCTTCCACCTGTCTCGGAAAGCTCGGCAGGAGAGCAAGAGCGGTGTTTTTTTGTGCTTCGATCACAGCCGTCATGCCCATCCATAATAGACTCGTATCGGTACGAAACTCGGTTTCGGGCGGCAGCGCTCGCATCAGAGTCAGTAAGCCAATAATCGGTTGTCGATTGGTTTGCAACTCAGCATTGCCGTGGACCTGCAAGTCAGTGTCCAGAACGGCGATAAGATCGTCGAGGGTCTGATGGCGATCAACACCTGAAACAATGATTAAAGCAAAATTCGCGTCATAACTCGGCACCATCCAGGGCTGTTGGCGTCGTAACAACCCACTGGCATCAACGCGTATACGGTCGCGGCGTGCAGGCGGCGTATCAAGCCGCAGGGCGTGTACAACACCGCCAAGGACCGGGCTCAAGTCTTCATGCCAGGCATTCAAACGAACCTCAATGGCATCGCCTGTGAAGGTGATATCATCTTGTTGAAAATCGAGTTTTTCACCCGCCGCTACACGCTGTTGCCATTCGACCAGGCGAAGCGGCTCGCCACGTACCCGTGCAATGCCTTCCGTTACTCCGTGTTCAACTTGAATGCGTGGATTTACTTCTAGGAAGTAAGGTTTGCCTTGCGTATCGATGAGAAACTCGACGGTTGCGGCACCGCGTAGACCAATCGCCTTACCCAGGCGTAGCGCTGCAGCACAAATGTATGCTAACGTCGTCTGACGTCGATGCAGACTGTCTATACGAGCTGCATCTCTATGCCGATCAAGGCGTTCGATTTCTAACCCAATGGCCGTCGGATGCAGAGCAAGTTCGATAAACTTTTGATAGGCGTGATTTTGCAATGAGCAATCACGGGCCGCCAAATGGACCACGCTTTCGCCATCGCCGAACAGCTGCACTTCCCAGTGTAAGGGACGCGGAATGTTGAGTTCAATCAAGACGCCTTTTTGCGCATCAGCAGCGGCCGGTGAAACACCGATTTCTGCCCATAACTTAGCCAACGCATCAACAATAAACATACGCGCCTCTGGCGCTTGCAGCACCTGCACGGTGAGGACACGTTGCCCTTTACCGCCGCCACCAGCAGGGTGTTTGAGTCGAATGGGATAGCCGGGATATTGCTGCGCAATGGCCAAAATACGACATACAGACTCGTCAATAATATCATCTTGGCGATGCCTATAGGCAAATTGCACAAGCCCATCGTCACCTGGAATAGTAGGAATCTCAAGGCGTTTGGCCAGCGCAATGGCAGCGTCTTTATCGCCTATTGCGTGTAGGCTTTGCGGCGTCGGGCCAATGAAACGCATGCCAGCCTGTTGCACCTGTTCGGCAAACGTCGCATTCTCAGCCAAAAAGCCATAACCGGGATAAATCGCATCAATGTGCTGCGTCGCGGCAATTTGCAGAATCGCTTCGATGTCCGTGTATTCCTGCACATAGTGCACCTGAGCGGACGGCAAGTCGGCAATCCATGGCGCGGTGCATTGTAGGTCAGCAATCCATTCCTTCGATGACACCAGTACATGCGGCAAGGTCCAACCCCGCTGTTGATAGATCTCCAGCGTTTCATACGCAATCGGGCCACGGCACACCAGGAGGGTGCGCATGGTAGCAACAGGAATCGGCTTACGCCAGGCTTCTGATCGAGGTTGGGCAGATGGCATCCGCTTGTGGTCTCGTCTTAAATTAAAGTGGATGGATAAAGCCGCGAATGGCGCCGTAGCGCAGCTCATTATACAGATCAGGACACTGTTTCCGTACGATCTCCAGTTCGTTGCGCAACGTTTGCCAGTAAACTTGATATTGCGCATACAGCTTGGGGAGTTCGGTGACCAGACACTGTCGGAGGTCTTCCGGCTCGAGGGATTGTACAAACCGACCGTCGAAGGCCAAATCCATGTTGAGGTATTCGCTGTCATAGCGTTGCTGATTATGCGCTTTCACCTCAGGATCGCCACCGTCCGGTCCGTAGGTAAAAAACGGCCCTGCCTCTTTACCCATCACCGCAATTTGTCCAGTGGTAAAACCGTAATGTTGACAGAAACGAGGACGGACCGCGGTGGTTAGACTATCCATCGCGCAATAAGCGCCGCCAAAGGCTTTGTCGATCACCACCGAGATGCGCGGCACCATGACGTTGGGGTACATCATCAGCAAGGCGGCACCTTTGGAGAGAATTTGCCCTTCTGACTCCGCCTGCGTAGCAATAAACCCCGGCACATCGACGAAGGTCATAACCGGTAAATGGTACGCATTGGCCAGTTTCAGGCAGCGCGTCACTTTCGATGCTGAGGCAGCCGTCATTGAACCACCGAGCACCTGACGCTGATTGGCAATGATGGCGACGGCGATACCGGCAATACGCGCCAGGCCCACTACCGCCGAGGTGCCGAAGGTTGCGTGGTACTCCAGCCAGGAGTCATCATCCACTGCCGCATCGATAAAGGTACGGATATCCCAACTGGCATTTCTCTTCAGTCGAGCATTGAGCCGCGCCTGCGTGACAATGGCGCGTAGATCGGTGGGAACGCCGTGTTTAACCGGACATGCCATCTGGAGCGGAAAGTCCCACATACTCTGCGGCATATAGGAAAAGTAGCGTCGCGCCAGTCCAACCGCCTCGGGATAGGTAGCGACGCGGTAGTGTGCCTCGCCCGATTTCTCCGCATGCAACTGCGCACCGCCCATTTCATCCGGCGTGACGTCCTCACCAGTGGCGACCTTAATCACTGCCGGACCGGTAACGGCCATCATGCTGCCATCGATCATAATCACCGTATCGGTCATCACCGGTGCATAGGCACCGCCACCGGCATTCAAGCCGGAGATGATAGACACGGTTGGAATACGGCCTGAAATTTCATTGATCTGGGTGAAGATTTGACGAAAAATATCCAGCGATGCCACCCCATCGTTGATATCCGCCCCACCCGAGTCCCAGTCGATAAGGAGCGGACAGCGCTGTTCCTCGGCCAGCTGCATTTGCTTGATAAGCTTCTCACCCGTCGAAATGGTGACCGAGCCCGCGGCGATGGAGGAATCAAAAATCGCCACCGCCACCAAGCGCCCGTGCATTTGCCCATGTCCGGTTAGCAAGCGGCGCTCACCGTGTCGCGGGTCGAGGTCAGGACTCGGTGCCAGGTCCTCGGCGAACGTATCGGCATCGAACAATAGCTCGACCTTCTCCTTGACGGTCAGCTTCCCCCTGGCGTGTTGACGGGCCGCAGCTCGAAACGCTGGTCGTTCAAATGTCTCTTGCAACCGTTGTAAGCAGCTATTGAGGCTGTCTGCCATTAGAGATGTCACGCGTGCTTCCGCCATTGCCTTGGCTATTTTTCTAGATACCTTGGTGGACTATTTCATAAGGTCGTATAGGATATGCCATGCCACCCAAGTAGGTGGCGGGCTGCAAACCCGCCTTGAGCAAGCCTATGGTTCATTGCGCTACGCCGTACTTAGCTGTCTTGGCAGGCATTATTTCCCGCTCAGGGGAAGCCCTATTGTAGCGCAATTATCACAGAATACAATACCTAGTGGGCGGTCATCAGGGTGATTCAGTCCTTCTTGCACCTTCCGCAGCGGTGATGTAAACAAGAAACGATGAACACCGGACGTCCGTGTTATAATGCCCGGCACACAGGTCTGGAAGATAAACGGTGCGAAACCGCTTTTGCAGTCTTAATCGAGGAGATTGAAGGGTGGATTGAGCACCGGCGATAGGACATAGCAATGAGAATCATGTGTAACCAACATCTCCCAACACAATCCAGCGAGCAAATCAAATGTTTAGCGAGATACGAGTGTTGTGTCAAGTTGTGGGAAATTGCCAGTTTTTGCCTCTGAATGTCCCATCAGTGTCCCGCAGACTTAATAATTCCCGCCCCAATCGCCGCCTGACGCACGCTAACAAGCTCCCCATTGAGACAACGCTGCAAGATGTCCGAATGGTCGCGCTTGATCCTCGCCATCAGGTAGTGGCTGCGGTTCCCTGATTCGACCGGGCTCTTGACCTTGTTTCCTCGCCCTAGGCCGGCATGGAACACAAGGGTGAAAAGAGGCTGTCAGTCGAATGTACGAGATACACAATATCCGTCATCCGTCGCAATTACTTGAACGATTGTCCAAAGGCATGTGCCGGCACCACGTGTTCCCATTCCAGACGCTGGGCGCGTTTGGCGTTCTTCTTGGGCTTGTAGCCACAATTGGCGCGGTCAATTACCTGTGTAAGTACAGCCACAATAGAAGGTGGTCTCGCGTCCGGCGTAAATCTGAGCTGCCAGCTTCTTGGCTTGGTTGAACGATTTGATGGTTGTGTTTTGGGCAAGCGTCGTGGTGGCTAATGGAAGAACGACAGTGATCACAAATACCGTTATGATGAGAAAAGCACGACGCATAGAGCCGGTCTTTCAGGTCAAGGTAGATCGCCTTGTAGGGTCTTGCATAGTCGCTATGGCTTACCGGATCACCTTGGTCGCCTGGAACAGGACCTCCGGCGGGATCGTGAGACCCAGGGATTTCGCCGTCTTCAGATTGATGACCAACTCAAACTTTGACATCCGTTCGACGGGAAGGTCCGCCGGTTTGCTGCCCTTCAGGATCTTATCTACGTAGCAAGCGGCAACCCGGCCCAGGGCGATGAAGTCGCTCCCGTAGAAAAAGAGCGCACCTTGCTCCACCAATCCGAGCTCCAGCGTCGCGCCGCCCTCCCGAACCTTCGCCAACAGCCGTCCCGTCACCGGATCTTGGGGGTCAACGAGGCGGAGAACCCGGTGGAGTCGGGGGACCATCTCTCTGTACACCTCCAGCTGCTTGTCGGGCAGGGACCGATGCCCGATGGGACCGGTTAGGTTCCTGCCGGGGTGGGAAAGACTT
>JAPULM010000203.1 GCA_027294925.1 bacterium | reverse complement strand
GCAACGCACCGGCCCCAGTATTGGTGAACTTATGGGTGTAGGTTGGCGCCAGATAGAGGGTGGTGCCAGGGCTCATCGGGTGCGCTTCGCCGTCAATCTCAGCTACCCCTTCGCCTTCTATCACCAGGATCAACTCCTCATGCGGGTCGTGGGCGTGCTCGCGGACAAAACTCCCGGGCGCCACCTCCTGAATTCCGGACTCAAAGGGTGTCACGGTCTGGTGACGATGTCGAGAGACATGAACCTCCACAAAGCCGTTCGCCGGCACCGGTTGCCAGTAACTCTCCGTTGCGTTCGGTTGCACCGCAAATGGTACCGGGCCCGATTGATTCGTCATGGCATATTCCTCCAAAATGCTAAGTACACCACCCCGATAAGAAAGGGATGGAAGCTGCGTAGCGGTACGCAGACATTAAGATCAATCAGATGAGGCCTTAACGGGGCACGCAGGTCTAGATGATGCCCTGGTCGCGAAGCATCTTGAGCTCGGCCTCCGTGCGGCCCAATAAACCGCTATAGATCGCTTGGTTGTGTGCCCCGAGCTTCGGCCCCGTCGAGTCAACCCTACCTGGCGTGTCACTAAGTTTGGGAATGATGCCAGGCATGGGGATGGCCCCTTGTTGGGGATCCTCGACCTCGATGACGCTCTGTCGTGCGGCAAAGTGAGGGTCCTCAAGGATGTCGCTGGCTCGATAGATACCACCGACCGGGACCTGCGCCGCGACCAATGTAGACTCAACCTCAGCGAAATCCTGCGACGCGATCCATGCCGCTAGCAGCGCTTCCAGTTCATCTGCACGGGCGATGCGCTCGCGACTGGTGGCGTAGCGAGGGTCGTCGGCGAGTTCGGCTCGACCCATCGCCGCGGCCAGGCGCTGCCATACGTTGTCACCACCGGCGGCGATTTGCACGAATCGCCCGTCTCTGGTCTCGAAGGTGCCGGCAGGAGAGAAACCGGGATTGCGGTTGCCGATGCGCTCCCGGTTTTGGCCCATGTGCACGAAGTTAGCGAGCAGGTCCGAGGTAATCCGAAACGGTGCTTCATAGAGCGCCAGATCAATCATTTGCCCCTTGCCACCATTGGCGTCGCGCTCATAGAGTGCCAGCATGGCAGCAAACGCACCGAAGGTGGCGGTGTTGTAGTCGGCAGTCGGGAATGCAGGGCGCACGGGATAGCGATCGGGAAATCCAGTCGGGTACATGTAGCCCGAGAATCCGAGTGCAATCCGATCATATCCCGGTCGCTTGGCATAGGGCCCGGTTTGCCCATAGCCTGACACCCGCACCATGATCAGCCGGGGATTGACTGCGCTGAGGTCATTCCATCCAAGATGCCAGGCCTCCAACGTACCGGGCGTAAAATTTTCTACCACGATATCGGCATGCGTCACCAGCTCACGTAGCAAGGCCTGGCCTTCTGGCACTCTCAGGTTGAGGGTGACGGACTTCTTATTGCGTGCGTCGATGAGCCATCTCATCGGCCGCCCGGCTTCGCCATTTTGCGGGGTGCCGCGCAAGGTATCGCCACGCCCTGGTTGTTCGATCTTGATGACCTCGGCGCCAAAATCACCCAGCAGGGTGGCGCCAAAGGGACCGGCGAGCAACGTCCCCATATCGAGGACGCGAATGCCGTTGAGTGGTAACCGATCGCTCATGCTGCGCTCTCCTCCATGCGCTTCCCCTCAGCGCGCGGTCATGATAGAGATGGCGCCATCCCAGGCGTCCAGCGTATGCTGGATATCGGCCTCAGTGAGTGACGTCGACAAGTAGTATTTGCTGTCGCCGTTGAGAATGCCCCGCCCCCGCAACTGGGCGTTGAACAGCGCCATACGCGCCGCATCAACTCGCAGGGGGTCGCGATAGCGATGAATGTTGCCAGGCGTAAAGACGACATCGAACAACGGCAGCTCGCCAACGACTTGCGCCTCGAGTCCAGCGGGCGACAGCCGCTAGAGCGCTGACATGAGCATGCGGGACTTCACACATAGGCATTTTAAAGCACCTGCTCCCACCTGTCCACAGGCGCCTACACTTTGCCACATCAGGGTATGCGTGTAACGCGGGACAAATTGTCGTCGACCCCGTACTCTGAAAAGCTGAATTCCCTCACGATTTCAGCGGTTCTGTCGCAAATTTTCATTTGAGACCATCTGAGGTATGATCCCCCCATGAGCAATGGTCATTGATGAGGGAGAGAGACGATGGCGGTGAGCTTCAAAGGTGTGCATTTCCGTAACGTATCGAGCAACACATAGGCAGCCGAGTGTAAAAACAACCGGCATTGATTGGCCTCGAAGCGATGACACGAGGTGCGATCCGACTTCAAATACGTCTTGTGCTCTTTGATATCGTTTTCCGCTTCGCCACGCGCACAGTAGATTTTCTGGTACAGCACTTGGGTGCGCGCTTGCTCCATTGAGGTAACCACAAAGCGGGTATTGACGCCCTTCTCACTGACTTCAACTTTGATCACCACACGGCGCTGGCGTGACCAGGTGCCAGCCTGGTAAGACGTCGAGTGAAACCGGGTTACCTTACGACCCAGGCGCTGATAGGCGCGCTCGGTTTCCTGCACCACGTCCTTTGCCAAGGCTTTGAGCACCTTGTTGCTCGTCAAGCCAGTGACGTAGTGCATCTGGGGTTGCGCATCCATCCACTGCATCACCTCGGGGTAGGCAAAGTGAGAGTCGCCGCGATAGATCAGTAAGGTTTCGGGCCAGGCTTTGCGAAGCCGCTCAACCAGCCGCTTCAACACCTTAAGCATCTGCTGGCCGGTGAAGCGTTGTGGGCCTTGAAGATGGTGGTCATCAGCCGTCCTGAGAGGCCCTCATAGACGTGCAGAGGCAAAAAGCAGGTGCTGCCGTAATGGCTATTGTAGCGTGCCTGTTCCTGTTCACCATGGGCCTCATCTTCGGTGTCGTCAAAATCGACCACAAGCACCTCGGGCGGCTTGGTGTAGGAGGCGATAAATTGATCCATCAACACCTTGGCAAGGCGATAGAGTGCGGTGCGTGACACGCCATTTTCAAACCGTGAGATGGTCGGTTGCGGCGCCAGAGAAGGGCCGCTTTGAGGCGGGCGACCCAGCAGCAGTTTGAAGATCGGATCGTGGCGTAGGGTATTACTGTCATTGGCATCTTCATAGCCGGCGGCGATTTGGAACACCCGCTGTTGCATGAGGTCTTCGAAAGTGAAGTGGATGCGGCGTGGATCACCTGGGTCTTTGAGCACCGCAGCCAAGGCATGGCTGAGACCCAGTTGCGCATCAATGTCTTTGAGAAGAACCAACCCCGCATCGGAGGACAAAAGCCCACCGTCAAAATCAAGTTCAACGGCTTTGCCTTCAACGGCTGCCAGGTGCACCAAGGCCGCTGAGGGCGGCACGATGATTCCGGCTTGCATCTGCTCGTTGCGCAAGCTAAGGTCGTCTTTAGAAAGCTGAGCGTTCATGTGGATGCCTCCTTTATTCATGCTTCAATCGCCCGATTATAGGGCATTATGGAGTCAATCCCATGAACGTTTTTGGCTTTCATGAATAATCCGGGTTATGAAGTCTTTTTCTGCAAAGCGTTGCCGATGCCGCTCTGGATTGAGCTTGGGGCAGGGTGAATTGGGGTTGGGCGCTGCTTGTACGCCACTGCGGCGCGTGCTATTGTTACGCGAAAATCTCGTTGCGACAACTGGAAAACAAACGACACAGATAGAACAGCTACAGCAGAACACATACCGCTGGCTCTTTATCGTCAGCACGGCACGATTCGGCGTTGGATGGATTGGCCTGACGCAGAGCGTCGGCTATTTACTGCTCATCTACGGGGTTATCCTGGGCTTTGCCACGGCGGGGTCGTCGAACTCCGTCACCAACGCGCTGGTGGCAAAGTGGTTTCCGGCCCATCGGCGCGGCTTAGCCATTGGGATTAATAACGCCGGAGCGGCCCTGGGACAGCTCACCTTGGTGTGGATTAGCACCCTGATGTCACAGATGAACGGCTGGCGGTCAAGTCATATCTATCTGGGATTGGCCATCGTCGTGATTACGGTGCCGATGACCTGCTTAATTCCGCGCCGCTCGCAGCAAGCAGCCAACGCGCTGGCTTCGACGGGCCAAGCAGCGCCTGCACGGGCACCGCTCGCAACCCAGCGTTGGCCTGAAGCGCTCAATAGCTCGCCTTTATGGCTCATGAACGCCGGATACTTTGTCTGTGGCATGACCGTCGTGTTGTACTACACGCATCTCATCCCATTTGCCACGGACCGAGGCTTTTCACAAACGGCGGCGGCCTCTGCATTTGGCCTGCTTGCCGTATGCAGCGCGATAGGCTCTCTCCTCGCCGGTGTCGCGTCGGATCGTTTGGGACGAAAGAATATTATGGCCCTGGCCTACCTCGTACGCGGTATTGGTTTTGTGATTCTCCTGACCTGGCGCCATGAATTGGCGCTATACGTTTTTGCCATCCTGGGCGGCTTGTCGTGGCTTGCCACGCCTGTGTCGGTCATGGCACTGACCAGCGA
Organism: bacterium; assembly: GCA_027294925.1. The sequence continues at coordinate 1,946 of JAPULM010000203.1, read as the reverse complement.
AGTCTACGGCATGCGAAACCTGGCAACATTAGGCGGTATCTCTTCTTTGGTGCATCAGGTTGGCGGTGGCGCCAGTGGCTGGCTGGCGGGTGAGCTGTACGACCTGACAGGTAGCTATGACGTTTCCTTCACGCTGGCAACGGTGGCGTTGTTTGGGGCCGCCCTAACAAGCTACTTGATAGACGAGCGACGCTATTCCGTACGCTATGTGACGCCTGTCATGTCTTCTTAACCCGGATTATTCATGAAGTTGATTGATTCTGACATAAGGGTCTTTCTTTACAATAGATTACGACTCAGCCGTTCAGAACAGGTCGCGATTAGGGAAAATTACACAACTATAAGATTTAGTAATGGGTTATGGTATCACGTTCTAGGTTGATGAATAATCCGGGTTAAAGAATCAGAAAGCATACAACGAAGAGCATCTTTTCCGTCGTACGGGAGAGAGACTTGGTTTTTGGCCACCAGATTCGGTCGTATGACGGAAAAGATGGGTTGAACTGAGCTGCGTTGCCGATGTCTTTTACACGTTATGGGGATTGAATCATTGAGCTGGGGCCGGATGATCTCTAGTGGAGTTACCCCGAAAACATCGACACCACCACACCCCAAGGCGAGATGATCTTCATGATGATGGCCTCACTCGCCCAATTTGAAAGTGCCCTGATCAGCGAACGCGTGAAAGCCGGGATGGCACGAGCGAAAGCTCAGGGGAAGCGAATATCGCGCCGACCGATTGCAGCGAAAATCCAGAGGTGTATCGCGACTCTGCATGCACAGGGCTTCTCGATTCATCAAATCAGCAAGCAGCTTGGCATTGGTTACGGTACGGCGTGGAATTACGTTCAGCGCCTCAAACAGGAAGTTGTCTCTTAGCATCAGGAGATTGAAACAATGTTAAAGACTATGATTATTGAACCCGTCAGACCATTTAATGGACTCGATGTGTTCGTAGCGCGTGACGAAGGGCTCTTTGAAGCCGAAGGTCTTGATCTGCAAATTGCCAGCCGTGGCCCCGGAGATATTCGCTCGACTGCGGACGGGACTCTTGAGAATCCAGTGTCGGTTCAAGGGCATGTGCAAGAGCGCGGAGCTGCCCATATGTATCAGGCTTGAGCTTGCGGCAATAACCGCCGGGTGGCGGATAGCTCAACTGGGATACGACAAGTGGGTCGCCGAGCGATGGTGGTATGTGGCGCTCTCATTGTCGCACCGTCGTCGTCGATTTATACCCCACAGGACTTAGCCAATCGGCTGGTCGCCTTGGATTATGGAAATGGCACTGCCTATGCGGGCTTGCAAATGCTTGAAAGCGCCATGCCACGTGAGGCCGTGAAAACCCGCAGCTTTGACCAAAACCCGAGCAAGCGCTTCGCGGCACTCATGGCCGGAGAGTTTGACGCAACCGTCGTGCAAGAGCCCTGGATTACAGTGGCGGAAAAGGCGGGTTGTCGAATCGTGTCTATGACCTTTTTCTATGGTACGTGGATTGCCAATGACTCGATTGATGCGGAAGCCTATAGTGCGTTTGTACGAGCGTTAACGGAAGCGGCACGCCGCATTAACGCTGACAAGAGGAAGTATATCCACTACTTCAAGACAGAATATGAGGGCCTGCCAGAAGTACAGGCTCTAAGCCTAGATGACTTCAATCTGAACCGTATCCGAGTGAAGGCGCCGGGGCCTATCCCGGAGGTCGATGCTCGCTGGGATTGGGATTGGATGTCGAGTTGGGGCACCTTGAGTGGCGAATTTGATGCAGAGTCTCAAATCAATGCTGCCGTGCAACAGGCAGCGCATGCCGAACGCTGAGTTCAATGTAGAAGCAGCGCGGCGACGAGCGGGATTGCGTCCATTGAAACAGCGATAGGCGATGACCGCTCACTTTCGGCCAGTTACTACCAGAGGTCCTAATAGGCGCAACGCTGTTGGGTGAAGTCAGT
>JAPULM010000202.1 GCA_027294925.1 bacterium | reverse complement strand
AAGCTTGCCGAATTAAATACACGTCTAAAAGATTTGGAAAGCCGTTTTAGTCCGGCTCAATCCCCAACCTTTAATCTGCCACCTGCTGCTCTGCCACAACAGCCGGCGGCCCCGACCCCGCGACCCGCTGTGTCGCAGCCCAATCCGCCGGATACGTCAGGCACACAAGCATATCAACGTGCTTCGCAAGAATATCAGCGGGGTAATTATGAAGTCGCCATGGTTCTCTTTAAACAATTTCTACGTCAGCATCCAAAATCCACCCGTGCTGCTCAAGTACAGTATTGGATCGGAGAATCACTATACGCGCAGCGACAATACGAAGCTGCTATTGTGGCATTTGATGAAGTGATCCAAAAGTATCCCCGCAATACGCATGTGCCAACAGCGCTCCTGAAACAGGGATATGCTTTTGCTGAGTTGAAAGATCTCCGTAATGCACGCTTTTTTTTACAACAAGTAAGGAAAAAATATCCACAAAGCCCTGCGGCTCAGCAAGCAGAAGAAAAATTGAAACAGCTGAAACGCCGCCAAGGATAACGCCTTGCGTCGTCCACACAAAAACGGCATGCATGTGTAACAAGTTTTTCTGGGGCTAGTAAAATTTAAAGCGCGCTTTTCTCGCGCCTGAGGCTTGTAGCCGCTCCAACTTCTCCATTTGCTCGCTATCCGGCTGCATCACGCCTTCCTCCCACGCCGTCACATCTGCGGGGCGTACACGGAAAAGCTGCGCCATTTGCACATGGCTCATTTCAGTGTATTCTCGGAGTTCTTTAATTTCTTCAGGAGTCAACATGGTCCATCCTTATTTCGAACCCGATAATATGATTCAGGTCATCGTTAGCAGATCATTCGAACATTAAGGCGAGATGATTATAGCATGGAACAGCAGAACCTCGTCTACGATATTACCGTTCCACTTTCTCCCTCACTGGTGGTTTATCCGGGCGATCCGCCAATCAAAATCACACCCGCAAGCCAACTTGCCAAAGGCGATGTGGCCAATACAAGCCACATCGCGATGAGTTCGCACAGTGGTACCCACCTCGATGTTCCTCGACATTTCTTTGCCCAAGGTGACACCACTGATGCACTCGATCTAACCACACTGATAGGGCCGGTACGGGTGATTATGGTGACGACCCAAAACCATATCACCGCCGATACACTACAGGCGTTTGACTTAGCAACAACGCAACGTATTCTGTTTAAAACCCGCAATAGTAATCTCTGGGCGCGGTCCGAATTTCAACCTGACTACGTCGCCTTGATAGCGTCTGCCGCCTATTATTTGATCGAACAAGGTATTAAGCTGGTTGGTATCGACTACTTGTCAGTTGACGCCTATGAGCGCAATGACTACCCGGTTCATCGTATCCTACTGGGGGCAGGCACACTGATTCTCGAAGGTCTTGATCTGCGTGCTGTCGTGCCGGGTGAGTACGAATTGATCGCCTTACCACTACGGCTCCAGGATGGCGATGGCGCTCCCGACCGCGTCGTCCTACGTCATTCGATTTAAGGCGATTGGCTGGCAAAAGTCTCTGCGCCTCGTTTGTCTGTTTGCACAGCGTCTAAAATAGACCCGCTCGGCGACGCCATAACCACTCGATCGATAAGCAACCGACGACAATTAGAAATGCGGCTAAGGTCTCTCGTAAGCGGAAACGTTTTTCTTCCAACACCTCATATTTTGGCGTCCCGCCGAAGAACTCGGGCAAACCGGCGAGGGTTGGCCGGCTATCGTCGTGCAGGCTAAAAAAGGCGCCTCCCGTTCGATCAGCGATGTCGGTTAGCAAGGCATGATTAGGGACAGCTTGTTGCCTCTCATCGCCTGGCTGCTTGACTTGCAGTAAAAGCCGGTTAGACTCGTGCGTTGTACCGCCAATTTGAGCCTGCACGTCTAATGTGTAAAGCCCTTCTTCAGTTGCTGCAACACGATAGCGGTATTCGCCCGGATTAGCGGTCGGCGTATAAGGGACGGAAAGTTCAGCCCCACTAGGCGTCTGCAGCTGCACACGCAGCACGGCTTTAACGGCCGGCTGATAATCGTCCTGAAGTACCTGGAGGGTACCTGTAATATCATTACCAATGGAGAACGTATGCGCATCGGCCATCACCCGAATTTGTTTTAAAATAGGGTCACGGATCAACCAATGCACCATTTGTCGTATAAACTGGAGATAGTATTGGTTCGAATCCATCCGACCAGCCAAATGATAATTCCATTTCCAAATGTAATCGCTCATCAGTGCTAAAGTGCGTCCCTTACCAAAGCGTTGCGTGGCAAGAATCGGCACCGTCTTGCCGCTATCAAGTTGTCTTTTACTGACACCCAATACAGTGGCACCCGCTTTAGCTTGAGCCGGCACATTGATGGCATCAAGATCAGGCATGGCGTTCCAAATACGATGGTTTTCTTTAGTATCGGCCGACAACCGCGTAATGGGATGGACTTTACCCTCCGGGGTCAACGTCATGTGTTGAGCGACGGTTCGATAGTCCTTACGACCCTGGCGTAGTGAGACGGGCAATATCTCTTCGATCGGCGTACCGGCGTAGCCGCCCTGCGCAAATGATAGACGCCCGCCAAGCATAGCAAAGGCGCCGCCTTCAGAAACATACTTGCGCACATTCTCTAGGTAATACCAAGGAAAGTAGAATTGAAAGCTAAAATTTTCAAATACAATAAGATCAAAATTTTGCAATTCCTTGGTAAATAAACGGCGCGTTGGAAAGGGAATCAGGCTAAGCTGGTTTTCCGGCACATTCACCACATCGGTGGGGGTGCGTAAAATCACAAAGGATATTAAATCGATACTGGGATCGTGCTTGAATGCCTGGCGTAAAAAACGGTAATTCCAGGTTGGACTTCCACAAACGAGCAAAATCCGAATCTTGTCACGGGCAATCGAAATAGGAAAATCCTTGTGATTATTCTCGCTTAAAGCTTCGCCCAAGTGAGGCGCGATGCTCACCGTGTAGATAAACTCACCAAGTTCATCTGGGGTAATTTCAAACAGCACCTGTTGCTCAAAGACGTCGGCGTTTACCTCTATCGTTTGTGTTGCAACCACCCGGCCGGCCCGTTTGAGCACCACGGGAAGGCGCTTACCTTGATAGCCCCAGGTATGCACCGTTGCAGTGATCTTAACCGGATAATGTAAAAAAGATAGGGTTGGCGCCTGTACCGACACAACCCGGATGTCTTGGTAAGCAGCAGGTTGTCCAAGGCCAACGGTGACGACTGGAATGCCAGCTTGACGAATATAATCCAAACCGGTGCTAGGGCCATGCTGGGCGCCATCGCTAAATAGCAAGACACCGGAAGGGGAGGCCGCACGATTTTCCTCCAGTATTTTGACAAGCGCTCCCACAATGTTTGTGCCAGAGCCGTTGCCTTGCACTTGCTGCAATTGTTCAAGTGGCAAAACCTGCGCCGTTTCGGCAAACTGATAAAATTTAATCTGATAGTACTGAGCCAGCGTTTGTAGAGACGCCGCCCCTTCATGGTGGAGATAGTCCAATGCATGTTGTAATCGGCTCTTGCCGTCCGATTCTGATAGAGCCATGCTGGCGGAGGTGTCAACTGCAACCAGCAGAGAAGGAAGAAGACGTAGAACTTTCTGATTCAGTAAGGCTGGATTAAGCACCATGCCAAAGATAAATAGGTAAACCACACCGCGTAGCAAACAGAGGCTGCAACGCGTTGACGTCTTCACCCGGTTACGGAGGTCGTGCCACTGTAAAAACAACAGCGCGGCGAAACCGATGGCCAATACGAACACGACGGCTGTCGGCAACGTCTGTTCCCAGCTTAAACGACTACGGAATAAGCCCGCAGCTGTTTGCCAAAAAAAACCCTGCTCAGGTGGGACATTCATCCTAATTTCTTCCGAATAAACGGGCTGTGAATCAGATCCTGTTTGTAGTTAACGGTTAACGCATACAGCACACAATTGACGCCAAGTTTAAACGCCGCCAAACGCTGGGCTTCACCACCTGGCCGACATGTCGATACCCAGTTCCCTAGATAATCACGTTCCCAGGCAGCTCCCAAGCCATTTTGGCAATAAAGTAAGGGGGTACGATCATCTATATGAACGCCTTCAAGATAAGGATTGACCAGACGTACGCCACCAATGGTGCGGATCAAGTAAAATGAGCGGAATACGGTATGATCCGGCGGCAGGATTTTGAGAGGACGATACGGGAATAAGCGGGCAACCTCCCGCCGTACGCTGGCATCGAAGTCACGCCCTTTGTTACCGCGTGCATCATCAATGAGAAGTGAACCGCCAAATTTCAAGTAACGGCGCAAAATATCCAGCGCCTCATCGGCGAATGGTTCAAAACTGTGCTCGCCAGTCATGTAGAGAAACGGGTACGAAAACAAGGCTGGGTCTCGTAAGGTCAAGGTGCGGCGTTCATCTCGGGTTTCGACGCTGGTGCGCAGCCTCACCTCTTGCATCAAAGACACGGTTGCAATCGGCCGTGGATCCCATTGGCCGCCTGTGTACTTGAGCTGCGCTAGGGTGAACGTATTGGAGGCAGGTAGCGCTTTAGCTAAGGAGGCCCTAGCAGCCTGCAATCCGACAGCGCCTGTCCAATACAGCAGATGATGAAGAAACTCACGGCGTGACGGCATAACGATCCCTTGTGCAGTACGCGTACAAGCGGGCAGAAGCCGCTGCTCGGTTGTACGCGTCGTATTACAGTTAAAGACAATAGGTCTCACCCTGCCAAACAGACAGGGTCATTGTCATACGCATGACTAGAGTCGGTTCGAATAGGCATTCTCGACCCATAACACTGCCACCAGCAGCAACATAAACATACCCGATAATTCACGAATCAGAGGGTGTCCCCCAGAATTGGCTTGTGCGAAGGTTTTGTCGTCCTCAATGACTAAAGAGAGCGGGTGAAATCGACTTTGCAGATCGATATCGCGCAACTTCTCGAAATGGGATTCTGCTCGAGTTGCGTTAACGGCCAATAAATCTGCTCCATCCGGCGTTGTCACCTGATACATTCCCGGCACGGAATAATGTGTAAAACGGCCGACCGTTTGTCCCTTTTTAGCCACATAGCGGACGTGGCGTTGATGGCCATCTGGTGTGCGCAAGGTGACCATTGCGCCAAGATCCGACGGGCGCCCTAGCAGCACCGCCGGTTCTGGCATCGTGATGTTAGGGCGCAACGAGGCTGCTGCAAGCCTGCTAAGGCGCCCTAGTACACGGTGTATGAGAGGAACATAGGCGGGGCGTGTTGGCAGATCTGTCCAGTCTCGATCAGCACTTGATGCAAAAAACATCACTCGCCCATTCCCCAACCGTTTTTCGGTCAAAAACGGCTGCCCATCCTGGAACGAGATTAAGGTTTTGACGTCTGGCGTATTGGATTGATGTTGCATGGTGACATAGCGGTAGAATTTTGCTCGTGATAATAAGCTGTTTTGATCTGCAAATACCGTCACGGTCTGCTGCGGATCTATCTCTGCCAGCATCATAGGATGGTCTTCGGGGCGCTGTATTGGTGCCCCCAGGGCAAACGGCAGCAACGGGGTATCGGTATGATAAAACATGGCGTTATAACGATCCGCAGCAACCCGATTACCGGCGAACATCAAGAGCCCGCCGCCTTCCCGAACGAATTGGTGCAGGCGTTGCCGAATTTGCGCTGACAGGCGGTCAACATTGCACAGAACAACAGCCTGGTAATCGCTCAGACGTTCTTGGCTTAAGCCTTCCCAGGTAACCGGTTTAGAATAAAACAGAGGGTGGTCCAGCCCCCCCCCAGAACGCAGCGCACTCAATAGATAAAAGAGTTCATTGTCAAACAACGAAGTCCCAGGGTCCCCATCTACGAGCAAAACACGGGCCGGCGACAGGGTACGTAAAGCGTAGTAAAACCGATCATCTTCGGTAAACCGATCAGGCGCTAAACGCACCTCCCCCCAATGTATACCAGCCGCTGGCGCCGTCATGAGAAAAGGTACTGAGAGGCGCTCGTCAGAGCTTAGATCGACCAGCTGCTCGCCTATCTTAGTGTGTCCAACAAAGAGATCAACTCGGACATTCTCAACTGCCTTAGCACTGAAGTTACGGATAAATACCTTGACCTCAAGCGGCACCCCTACAATCAAAGGTGCATTGCCAATGCGAACCCCCTCAACCAAAAGATTTGCATCACGTTGGTTGCCACCTAAGCGAACGAAATGGAGCTGCACGTGTTCCGGGATCGCAGAGAGCTGGGCCAAATGAAAATTTTCCCAACCCGGTACCGTAAAATCCGACAGTACGACGATGCGGCGGCGTGTTGCAGGGCTATCTTTTAACGAGGTAAAGGCGTGTTGCAGCGTACTGGCGATATCGACTTTTGCATAACTCGGTTCGATAGCAGCGAGTTGCTTTCTTAGTGTGCTTGGTTGCTGGCTTAGAAATCTTGTTGTGGCAGCATCATCACGACGTTCCAGAAGCGGTATGACAAGCGCCAGATCTTGTGGCTGCAGGGTTTGAATGAAGTCCGATGCAACCATCTTGGCATGCTGCAAGCGCGACACTTCGCCATCGAGATATTGCATGCTCAAGCTATTATCCACCAGTAACACCACCGCCTGAGCCGGCAGCGCCACAGCAGCCTGTGCATCCTGACTCAACAAACGTGGCCGTGCCAAGATAAGTGCCAGCAAAAGAATAACGAGTATCCGTAAGGCCAATAGCAACCACTGACGTAAACGGAATTTGCGCGCTGTACGTTGATCGGCCAGTAAGAGAAAGCGGACAGCTGGGAAACGATGTAGCAATGCGCGCCGCCGATAAATGAGATGAATGACGACCGGTACGCTTGCTGCCAAAGCCCCTAATAAAAAAGCCGGATAGAGAAACGTTAATCCCATGCTACGCTCACTGTCGTCGGGCTAGATAACGTGTCAAGGCGATATCGAGCGGCGTCGTGGTCGGGAACAGATTGTAATCGATTGCCTCACGTTGGCAAGCTTGCCGATATTCGTCAATAAATGCCTGTATCTGCTGCAAGTATGCCGCACGAATGAGACGTGGGTCAGATAGTAGGCGGCGTGTTGTATCTTCCATATCTTCAAACACGGTGAGTCGGTCAAAAGGAAATTCAAGTTCACAATGATCCAAGATATGAAAGACCATAAGATCGTTACGCCGATGGCGGAAGTATTTCAAGACACGAACCACCCTATCCGGTGTGTCAAACAAATCAGAGATCACCACGATAATGCCGCGTCTGGTAATTTTGCTTGCCACCTCCCGCAACACCTGATCAATGCGTGTCTTGCCTTGTGGCGTTGTCGCTTCTAGATGATTCGTCAAGGCCCGCATATGTTTCATACCTGAGCGTGGAGGGATATAACGCTGAATCTGATCACCAAACGTGATCAACCCGACGTCATCGCCCTGACGCAACATGAGATAAGCAAGGGAAGCAGCAAGGTAGCAACCATACTCGAACTTTGTAACGCCCTGTGAGCCGTAGTCCATGGAGGCACTAGCATCGAGCAAGAGATAAGCTCTAAGATTGGTTTCCTCTTCGTATTCCTTGACAAAATAGCGATCAAATTTCCCATACGCTTTCCAATCAATGCGGCGGATTTCATCTCCGGGCGCATATTCTCGGTGTTCGGCGAACTCGACGCTGTAGCCCCGATAGGGGCTCTTGTGTAAACCGCTCAATAATCCCTCAACCACGTGTCGGGCACGTAGGGACAGGGTTGAGATTTTAGCCAGTACCAGCGGATCGAAATAGCCTTGCTGCCTGGTATCTGCAGACATAAATAATCTCGTTTACCTGACTGACGTATGGGCCAACGGCAATTCCTCAGGACGTACCGTTTCTAATAGCTGCTCGATAATGTTCAGTGAGGTAACGCCTTCTGCTTCGGCATTAAAATTAGTTAGAATACGATGTCTCAACACAGATGGCGCCAGCGCCTTGATATCTTCGATAGATGCAGCGAAACGCCCATGCATGATGGCGCGAGCTTTAGCACCGAGTACCAAGTATTGGGAGGCCCGCGGCCCGGCGCCCCAATCGACCCAATTGCGGATAAACGCAGGCGCCTCAGGATGATTCGGTCGCGAACGCTGAGCGAGCTGTACCGCATAGCCAGCTACCGACGGTGTAACCGGAACCCGCCGCACCAAATCTTGTAAATGTAAAATTTGCTTGGCGGTAAGCACTCGTTGTACGTCAGGGGTGTATGCCGAGGTGCTATTTAATACAATATCCACTTCCTCCGCATAGGTGGGATAGTCAATACCAATATGAAACATAAAGCGATCGAGCTGTGCTTCGGGTAAGGGATATGTACCTTCTTGTTCAATTGGATTTTGTGTCGCCAAGACAAAGAACGGCAAATCCAAGCTATACGTTTGCCCTCCGGCGGTAACGCGATACTCTTGCATGGCTTGCAGGAGCGCTGCCTGCGTCTTGGGTGGGGTTCGATTAATTTCGTCAGCCAACACGATATTGGCAAAAACCGGCCCGTGTAAAAACCGGTAACGACGACGTCCAGTCTCAGGCTCTTCCTCTAGGATGTCCGTACCGGTGATATCTGACGGCATCAGATCCGGGGTAAATTGAATACGATTAAAGCGTAAGTGCAGCACGTCAGCCAAGGTGCTAATGAGCAATGTCTTTGCCAAACCTGGTACGCCAACCAGCAAACAATGACCTCGGGCAAACAAGGCAATCAGGAATTCCTCAATCACCTTATCTTGCCCGATGATGACCTTTTTGATCTCTTGCATAATCACTTGTCGTTGCTGAGTAACTTCCTCGATGGCAGCGACATGCGGCGCATTGTGTTCATCAACGTCTGAAGGAATGGCGCCGGGCGCCCCGGATTCTGCGTCAGTCGTCATGGTTGCGACTCCTGTAAACGTTTAAACAAAGCATATTCCTGCTGGGCTTGTTCAACCTGTCCCAGGCGACGATAGCTTTCGGCCAACTGTTGGTGAATAGCAGGATCAAATGGATTAATCTGCATCGCCTCCCGCAATGCAAGACGGGCCTGATCATTCTCTTGCAGGGCGAGGTGAAGGCGTCCTAAGTTGGTGTATGTCGCAGCATAATCAGGCGATAGCAACTTGGCGTGCTGGAGATGTTGCCGCGCAAGTTGCCAACGTTGCTGAGCCATCAATACCGCTGCAAACTTATTCAGCAAGTAAAGCGAATAGGGGTCTTTATCAAGGGCTCGACGATATTCCGCCCCAGAGGCTCGAAGACGTTGCCGCTGGCGCAGACGATCCCCAAGGCGTGCATGCATACGCGCCGCAGCAGACTGAATTTCCTGCTGGAAATCATCGATAGGTGGCGCGTTACCTTGCTTCAATTTGAAGCGTGGCAAACGTACGCCATCATATTCACGCAGCTTTTTGGTCAACAAAAATTGTTGCCACTGCGATAGAAATTCAGTGAATTGGAGGTTCATGACACGCGTAATCGCCGTTGTTGCGCTGTCTTGTTGGTTTTGTAGCAGATGATGCAAAATGCCAACCAAGCCTTTGCTCCCCATGCGATGCACAATAAAATCGATGGCTGAGGCAGCCTCAGCATAGCCAAGTTGTACTTGATAAGTAGTTTCCAGCTTTACCAAAGAAGGTTCCATATTCTCAAAACCAACGAAGCTATTGTGCTTAAGCGCATGGGCAAGCAAACTTTCCGTCCGGCGACTGAGCCAAGACGATGTTGGAAGGCGCCATGCATCTTCAAAATATTTTGCCATGCCCTCATGCAGCCAGATCGGCGCACGATGTCCGCTAAGCTGCACCAAAAGGTAATGAATATACTCGTGACTAAGCGAATCCGTCCAGCGATAGCCGCGGGCTAAGTTGCGCGGCGACAGCAACATGATCTTGTTGAATTTACAAATACCAATAGCGCCCGACACTTCAATGTCGCGGGCGGCAAGACTCGAGGCCGAATAAAATGTGCGGGTGGTTGGAAAAATCTCGACTCGAATTTTCTCGCTGGGGAATAATCCAAACACCTTACCGAGATGCTGGTAGCTCCGCTCAAGGACTTCTTCCACATATGGAACCAACGCAGCGTCTTGTTCAACATCAATATAAATCCGAAAATGCTCAGTTTCTATGAGCTGTAACGAAGCAGTACTTTCAAAGGTCTGGGCGACAAATTCACGGTAGGCTTGAAAGCGAGGGTGAGGCATAAGTTTGAGGGTGCGATCAAACATCTCTAGCGCTTCCTGGTAGCGGCCTAGATAGAATAAAGCCTGTCCGAGCAAAAAGCGCCAGAGTGGGTGATGAGGCTCGCTTTCCAGTTGTTGGAGCGCCCATTGGCGAGCGGCTTCCGCTTGCCAACGGTCCAGCAACGCTTCTCCCTGTGAGACGTTATGAGCTTCCGGCTCTTCGGCTTGTCGGGTCGCCAAGGCCGAGAGCGGCCACAGCAGACAAATGATCAGTAACAAAATGATCACATGTCCTACAGGGGCATTTTTATAAAAACGATTAACGGGCGATGTTACGATAATACTGCTCAATGAGTTCCTTGTATCGTTCTGGATAACCCTCTTGCAGCGCTTCCATAATGTCCTCACGAAACATACGTGGCGCTTTATAGGCATCTTTATCGGGTAGTTGAAAATTTTGCACACTGTTACCGGTAACGCCACCTGATGATTGGGCGCTGCCGGGTTGCATCATAAAGTTAGGCATACGTCCCGTTTGCCGCAGCATTGGTAACGACATGCCCATCATCTGGCCACGCTGCGCCATCTGTTGCATCGCTTGCTGCAAGCTGCTTTGAGCGCTACGCAAATGGTCTAGCGCTTGCTGCTCAGGTGGCACCGCTGACTGGCTGCGGCGTTGGTTAAGCTCACCCTGAGCCTGTCCCATCAAGGGCATGGCTTGTTGAAGATGGGCGCCCATCTCGCTCGGTAGGAAAGGTATGAGAGGTAGCAAATTCTCAAACGCCTCGTGCAATGTTCGAGTCTCTTCCTGTACCCCACCTTGCTTTACCCCTAACTGATCGAGTTGACCCCGCTGATTCGGGGTCAACGTCGCATGACGATCATGCGGCAGATTATCTATTCGCTGGCGCATCATTTGTAGTCGCTCAAGTGCCTCGTTAATCTGTTGTTGCATCACGTCGTCAGGCTGCGGCAAACGTGCCAGTTGTCGCTTCATCCAAGTTAATTGCCGCTTTGCCGTTTTGATTTCTTGCAGCGTTTTAGGAACATCACGCGTCGTGAAGCTTTTAGGCAAGCTATACAATTGTTTTAACAATTGCTTGTAGGTACGCTGGAAGTCGGGCTCCAGCTCTGGATACTGTTGTGCCTGACGCGACAATTCCTGTGATAATTGTGAAAGCTTGCTGACATCATGCTGAAGATGCTTCAGAGCCGTATCAAAGGCGCGTTTTTGCGCTTGGTTGAGCTGGGCTAAGGCTGCTTGGTCGATGCGCTGCGTATCTTCCAAAATGTGCGTCTGCCGTTCGATCAACTCGTCCAACTTACTGGCAGACTGCTGGAGCTGCTGACGCATGGCATTCATCGGACTGCTACGTGCCTGTTGCTGCATATTCTGTAATGCGCCAACCATGGTCGATAAGGCTTTAAGCAATTCCTCCGCCAGTTTTTTTGCGCCCTCAACATCGCCCTCTGCTAGTTTTTGCCGCATTTCTTTAAGTTGTTGCATCATATCTGCTAAGGGCAACGTGTCCAGTTGGCTGTTAAGAAATTCGTCCGATAAAGCGGCAGGAAGCTGGGATAGGGCGTCGGCCAGTTCCTGCATCAGGGCATCAAGCTGATCTAACATTTTCTGAATCTCGGGCGGCAGCTCCCCGCCCTGGAAATCCTTCGGAAGATTGTCTAGCGCAGCCAGTAGTTGATTTTGTTGCTGCATCATTTTGGTGCTGCTATTCATTAGGTCATTGAATTTTTCGCTGCTCGCAATATCTTCTGCCAAACTGGACAGACGTTCCAATTCTTGTACAACTGATTCAAGTTGTTGAGCCGGCTGATCAAATTGGGCTGCCGGCGCTGGTGGTGTC
>JAPULM010000201.1 GCA_027294925.1 bacterium | reverse complement strand
TTGCCAGTCCCAATGGGACGCCGACAAATAACGCCAGGAAGATAGACACAAATCCCACATAGAGGGAAATGCGGCTACCGTGGATGATACGGCTGAGGAGATCGCGTCCCAGCAGATCGGCACCGAGTAGATGAGCTTTGCTCGGTGGGGAAAGACTGGCCTTGACGTGTACTTCGTAGGGACTGTATGGAGCGAGTTGATCGGCCAGAATCGCCGTCATGACCAAAACGCAGACCAATATTAAGCCGGCAATGGCCGATTTACTCCGGAGAAAGCGAGACCAGGTAATGCGGACATAGCCTCGAAAACGCAGTGGCTCTGCTGCATCGGTCGTGTCGCGGACTGGAGATAGTGAGCGTGAGACTGCGGTCATGGTTCGTGCGTGCTCGTTTGGCAGAGAAGATAGAAGTAAAGATGGAGAGTAAGCGATCGAACTTTGTCGTTCGCTCTCCTCTCCATCCTCGGTCTCCTAGCCTCAATCGCCCACTAGGCTTTATCCAGCCAGGTGCTCTCCCAGTACACATAGAGCTGGTTCATGAAGTGGTAGCCCTTGACATAGTCCCGGTACACCTGGAAGTAAGGCGAACCAGTAACGTTGCACCACAGCATATCCTTGGCGAAGGTACGCTGGATGTTGTGGGCGATCTCCCGACGCTTGTCCGGGTCCACCGCGCGCCGCCAGTCCATGGTCATCTCTTCAATCTCGGGGGAGTTTAGACCGCCGTAGTTCGATTTGACTCCTCTAAAAAAACTTACCGAGCGCTGGTTGATGTCCACCAGAGCACCGAAGTCCTCCATCGCCATCTGGTAATCATACTTGCGCAGGAACCGATCCAGCCAGGCCGGTTTATCCATCATGGTCAGCTTGACCTTGACGCCGATTTTATCCATTTGGCTCTTGATCAGGGTCGACGCATCGGCAAAGAAGGGAGCATCGTTGTTGAGGATGAGCTCGAACTCCACCGGGTTGTTCTCGTCATGCCCTGCTTCCTTCAGGAGCGCCCTGGCCTTGGCAGGATCGTACGGATACATCTCGGTGAGATCCAGATGATCCTGCACACCATGCGGGAGGATACTGACCAGCGCTTTCGTACGACCCTGGAACACTGTCTGGGCGATCTCTTTGCGGTTCAGACCATAGCCGCCGATGGCCTGGCGGATTCGCACGTCGTCGAAAGGGGGCTTGCGCATGTTCATGAAACACACCAGAGGCATCCTGTCCGGCGCCGTCACCATCTTCACCCCTTTGGCGCGTTCCATGATCGGCACGTGCTGGGCACTGATACGCTGCAGAAAGTCGATCTGCTTGGTACGCAGCGCCGTCATGGCGGCGGTGGGATCTTTGATCACCCGGATCTCGACCCGGTCCAAGTACGGCAGGGAGTTCCCGAACCGATCTTTCTTGAAGTAGGTGGGGTTCTTTTTCAGGACAATTAGTTCGTCCGGCCGGTAGTCGTTCAGGTCGTAGCTAAAAGCCCCCGTCCCGACGGGATTGCGGTTCCAGTCGTCGCCATATTTTTTCACGGCGGTCGGCGACCCGATAGGCACCCCGTGGAAGTACCCGGCCAGCGCTGGCAAGAGGGCGGCCGGTTCTTTCATGGTGACCTTAAAGGTGTGTTTATCGAGCACCGACGTGGACTCGGCCAGGTTAAAGTAGATGTTGACCCAGGATGCGGGACCTTTAGCGAACATATCGTCGAAATTCCACTTCACGGCTGTGGCATCACAATCGGTACCGTCGTGAAACTTGACGTTTTCATGTAAATGGAAGATGTACTCCTTGCCACCGCCGATGATCTCCCAGGACTTGGCCAGGTCGGGCACGATCTCGTAATCGGGACCCAACGTGACTAAAGCATTATGCGTGTTATTCGAAACCCAGAAGGTCTCATATCCCGGCGGGCCACTCCGATTCAACGTGAAACGACCGCTATGGATGTCGGAGGCATAGGCCACGCGCAACGTGCCACCACGTTTGGGCGTGCCTTCGTCGATGTGGCCGGCCAGGGCCATTCCCCCGGGAATGGCGGAGAGGCCGGCCAGAGCCGTCATGCCCGCTACAAATGATCTTCGTTTCATCAGTCTTTTCCCTTTCATTCAGGACGACACAGTTAAAATTAGGCCTTCAGGCGCGGGTCGAGCGCGTCACGCAGCCCATCACCCAGCAGGTTGAAAGCCAGGACAGCCACCAGGATTGCCAAACCAGGAAAGATCGTAATCCAGGGATTGATTTCAATCAACGTCAGGTTCTGCTTCAGATCCCAGCCCCAGGTGGGAGTTGGGGGCTGCGTCCCTAGTCCAAGAAAACTCAATGTGGCCTCAATGATGATGGCATTCCCGACGTTGAGTGTCGAAATAACGATGATGGGCGCCAAACAGTTGGGCAGCACGTGGCGACCAAGCACCCGCACCTGCGACAGCGCCAAGGCTTTGACGGCCTCGATGTATTCATTCTCCTTCACCGACAGCACGCTACTACGCACGAGGCGGGCCAGGATAGGAATGCGCACAATCCCCAGAGCCAGCACAACGTTCCAGGTGCTGGGCTCCAGGATGACCCTAATCACAATGGCCAGCAGAATGATGGGAAAAGCCAGGATCACATCCATACACCGCATGATGATCTGGTCCATCAGCCCGCCGTAGAACCCGGCCATCAAGCCCAGCGGCAGGCCGATGAAGAGTGCCAGCAGAATTGACACCACCCCGACCTCCACCGATACCCGGCTGCCATGCATGACCCGGCTCAGGACATCCCGACCCAGCAGGTCGGTCCCCATGAGGTTTAACCACGTGGGCACGGAAAGACTGTTCGGGGTCGTTTGGGTGGGGCTGAAAGGCGACAGCACATCGGCCAGAGCTGCCACCAGAAACAGCAGCAGGACAATGGTGAGGCCCACCATGGCTGTCTTACTACGACGCAGACGTCGCATGGTAATGACCCACATGCTTCTGGCCGTTGCCTCGTGTTGCTCACGTATGTCTAGTGACATTTGCGGGGCGACGGCTGCGATAGCCTCGTTTCTCATGACGCGCGTCCTTATTCTGCTCCACTGACGTCAGTTAGCCGGTTGCTCATACTTGATACGTGGGTCGAGAAACGCATAGAGGACATCGACCACCAGATTTGTCATAACAAAACCGAGGGCAAACAAGAGCACGAACGCTTGCACCTGCGGATAGTCACGCAGCGAAATGGCAGCGATACCGAATGATCCCACGCCAGGGATGGAAAACACGGTTTCGACCACGATGGCACCACCAAGGAGGAAACCAACCTGGAGCCCCAGGACGGTGACGGTGGGGATCAAGGCGTTTTTCAGGGCATGCTTCAGCACGACCTTGCGTTCTCGCACACCCTTGGCCCGCGCTGTCGTGACGTAATCAAGCCGGATGACCTCCATCATACTGGCTCGTATCAGGCGAGTGAGGAGGGCCGCACGGCCCAGACCCAGAGTCACGGCAGGGAGAATCATATGCTTAATATTGCCCCACACACTCTCTGTCAGCGGTATATAGCCCACGGCGGGCAAGACACCCCAGAGGAGGGCGAAAAAAAGGATCAACAGCACGCCCAGAAAGAATTCAGGAATTGACACGCCAATCAGAGCGGTGGTCATGGCGCTATAATCGTGCCAGGAATAGGGTCGCAGGGCGGCGATAATGCCGGCGGGAACGGCAATGAGCAAAGCAAAGCCCAGAGACAGGGTAATCAACTCGAAGGTCACCGGGAGACGTCGGACGAGATCATTGAAAATCGGACGGTTGGCGATAATGGAATTACCCCAATCACCGGTGAACAGGCGTCCGAGCCAGAGCACGTACTGCTTGGGAAGGGGAAGATCCAGGCCATATTCCGCGCGAATGGCGGCAGCCGTCTCCTCCGTGTAATAGTCCCCAAGGAGCAGAGCAACAGGGTCACCCGGAATGAAGTGCATCAACAAGAAAACGAGGATGCTGACCCCAAGGACGGTTGGGATCAACAACACCACGCGGCGTACAATGTACTCCTTCATGAGACCCCTACTCCTTCCCCTCTCCTTGGCTTGGTCGCTATGCAAAACCGGCACCCACACGCCCGGTCAGATACCCATGAGGCAAGGATAAGGTAGTATTATGCTCGTCAGAACGGAATTGTCAAGCCAGAAATTCCCTCTTCCCGTGCCAGCCAAATATCTTCGACCGGCTCCTTCTCTATTCTGTGGCGACTGTTATACCACCATAAGGGAGCAAAGGCAACAAAATTGGCCGGCACGAGATTGGCACGCTGCCGTCAGGGCGCAAGCGCCCGTCCCGGCATGTGCCCTCTTTCCGTACTGGCCGTACTGGCCTGGCGGGGCTGGGCACCGAGCTCAGCCGCCGCATGCTGCTGAATACGCTGGTAGATCGTACGCACCTCGTCCTCGGTCAAGCTCCGATCCTCGGCCTGGAAGGTCAAGGCGTAGGACAGGCTCTTCTTGCCGCTGGAAATGGGATT
>JAPULM010000200.1 GCA_027294925.1 bacterium | reverse complement strand
GTTGTCCTTGCACGATGATTCTCAAAAGAACGCTTGCCGTTTATATTGGCATCGGTGGGCTGAAAAAGCAAAGCCTGAATTCGGTGATGGCTGAGGGGCGGCGATTAAGGCTTGTGCCCCCTGAGCGCCTGGACAAAATGTGTTGCATCTTTTCCACCCCCACTGCAGCAAACCGAGATAGGCTAAGGCGGATTGCGGAATGGAAAGAAAATGGGTCATTCCGATAGCGTATGGGCGAGCAGGCGTTGAACGCTAGTCAATTGCAGCCGGTATATGATGCCGCCGTACAGGGCTGCGGCAGTAGCCAGCGTGACGTGTGCCAGACTGGCGCTATGATAGGGATGAAAGCCACGTAGGCCCTCTAAGCCACCGGCGACAAGAATACTGTAGGCGAGAAGCCAGAGAACGGTTCGCCGTAGCGCTTCGTTTTGCCGGCCGCGAGATTCCGCTACCATGTACCCGAACAGGGTAAAGGCGGCCATATCGGTGATCACCCGTAGGGTCGGTATGACGCCTGGAATATCAATGAGAGCGGCAAACCCGACGCTGACGCGCCAGGGTTGGAGAAGCCAGGGCCAGGGGCTGAGCGCTAGAAGGATGAGATAGATCACATAGAACGGCCAAATCCGGCCTAGGGTAAGCGCCTCAAAACGTCGTTCGTCTTCGTCTGTGGACCAGGAGAGAGCCAGTAACAGGCGGGTCGTAAGCAGAAGTCCGATACTGCATAGCAGCAGAAAGCCCGGATGTTTGGGCCAGGCTGGTAGCGAACCAACCGCAAACCACAGAAAGACGATGAGCATCAAGAGGGATGGCGACCACCCGACGGCCGGCTGTAGGCGGCGCGCCCAGGACGCTGTTAACGCCATGGCGCCGCACAGCCCCAGGAGAGGCAGCAGCCACAGTCGTGATGCATCGGCGCCTATGGTTAAGCTGTTTAGCCAGAGCAACGGTAGGAGGAGATAAAAGAGGTTCATCAGGGGTATTTCCAAGGCCAACTGGTTGACCATATGTCGATGCAGCCGTTGTCGCGTTTGGTTATACAGCATGGCGCCAATCCACACCCCAATACCGTTGATCAGAATGTCAACCGGACTGCTGTAGCGGCCTGGCATAAACAGCTGGATGATTTCGATACTGAGGCTCATGACGAGCCCGAAGCACAAGGGACGGATACACCAGCGGTCGTCCTGACCTGGCTGATGCAACCGATAGAGAAAGCCAAGGGGAAGAAATAGATCGAAATTAGCGATGACATCAAAGATGCCAGCGAGGAAGAAAATTTGTAATCGGTCGGGCCATTCGAAGCGAAAGGGCAGTAGGGTTACGAGCGCAATGATCGACACCAGGTAAGTGAGAAGGGCAAAGCTTAGAGAATGACGCATGTTGGGTTTCGCAATGGTTTCTAAAGCCTCGTGTGGTGTCTGATGTTTAGGCTCAGAATAGCAATTTAGCGCTAACTTGTGCATAATTGCCATATTGCCAGATGTTAGCGTCATCGGCAGCGGTGTCTCATAACCGAGCGCTCTACAAACGCTGTTTTGCAAACGGGCGAGGCGCCCACGCTCCCAGGTAAAGATGCCAGTGTGACACATCTGTCAGAGAACGTTTGGTTGTATACTTATGACGACGAAGCAAGTCAATAGTGATTAATCTTCATGTTTGGAAGCCTATGCGAACAATTGTTCTGACGTGTATATGCATCATGATGGCGGCGGTGTCGGTGCAGGGGAAGATCTATAAATGGACAGACCGCAGCGGTAGGGTGCATTTTACCGATAATATCGGGGTGGTGCCGCCTGAGTACCTTGAGCGAGCGCAGGAGCGCAACAGCCTGTCGCCGTCGCGTCCGTCAACGTATGAGATTCCCTATAGCCAATCGACGTCTTCATCCAATCCACCACCAACGGCGCGGCACTATCTTGTGCCATTGTTCCGGATCGGCAACGCGATGCTGGTTGATGTGGTGCTGGATGGTTTCCTGACATCCCGTTTGCTGGTCGATACAGGTGCGACCTTGACGGTGATTTCAACCGCAACCGCTCGCCAGCTTGGTTTAAACTTAACCGATGCTGCGGTGATCCCTCTGCAATCGGTCAGCGGGCAGTTTTTTGCCCCATTGACCAAAGTAAGGTCGATGACGGTTGGCGATGCAACCGTGCGTGATGTTGAGGTTGTGGTGCACGACATTGCGTCAGGCGGCGGGACAGGTTTATTAGGTATGTCGTTCATGGACAATTTTCAGGTGACGGTGAACGCAGCCGAGGAAACCATGATCCTCACCGAGTTGTCTAACGCTTCGGGCGGACGTTTGTATGGCGGTCATCCGAAAGATTGGTGGCGCCGTAAATTCCGCTATTATCGTCGTCAGATTGAAGCGATCGAGGCATATTTGCAACGACAAGCCACAAACCAGTACGATAAGACCTTGCGATATTTTCGTACTGAGCTTATCGCCCTCGACCGCAAGGCTACGCAGGCTGCGGTGCCGCGCCACTGGCGCTATTAAGTGCGTGCCTTAAAACCCCGTATGGATGACGCCCAATAAATAAAGATCCTGCTGACTCTAAACTTTTGGACACGTTCTTCACCTAGACACGAACGTGTTTACGACTCATTGGCGCTTTGCTGAGATGTCTCTGCCAGATGCTGCCGCAAGGCTCTGGTCGCGGTATCGTCTACCTCTAGCGTCTGAGCGTCGATAACCACGCCGTATTCACGCCGTACATAGTCGATGGTGAGCTTTTCTTCCCGCACATCCTCGGCCACACGCTCCGGGTCACGTTCAAGCGGGTTCCCATAACCGCCCGCACCGGCCAGGATCATACGAAAAACGTCATTTGGTTGCGCCGTCATGAGAAACTTTGACGGCATTGCTTTGTTTTCCGTATCTGGATTCAGAATGCCGGCGGCCGGTGTGCCCGGTTTTCCCCCATACAATCCGTAGGGTAGATGTTTGCGGCGATCGGAGCGAATTTGCAATGTTGCTTCTTCCAACAGGCGAAAATCCCGCACCGTAGCCAGTCCGCCGCGGTATTTGCCGGCTCCGCCGGTATCGGGTACAAAACCGTATTGATCGATGCGGATGGGCTGCTCGGCTTCCAGGAGTTCGATCGGTTGGTTGGCTAAGTTTGACATGGGGCCGGGATGTCCATCGAGTCCATCTTTGTGGGGACCACCACCCCAGCTGGCGTCATTGTGAAATTCCAGATGCACGAAAGGTTTACGGTTGGCATAGTAGCCGCCAATGCTGATACCAAATTCACCGCCGCCCCATGCCGCGAAAATTTTGCCGGGTAGGGCTTTGGTCAGAGCGCCGAACACCGCTTGCGCCACGCGCCGGGCGCCCAGGGCACGCGCCGCCACCGCGGCCGGATGCACCGGGTTAACGAAGCTGCCTTCTGGGGCAATCACCTGGATAGGGCGAAAATAGCCGCCGCAATTGGGAATGGCGGGATCGAGAACACAACGAATGGCGGCATACACCATAGCCTTGGTGGCCGGTAGATTGGGTTGGATAGACCCTTTGCACTGCGGCGAGGTGCCGGTAAAGTCGGCGCTAATGGTATCACCCTGAATGGTGAGGGCAAGCTCAATACGAATCGGGCCGGGATCGATGCCGTCGTCGTCGATATATTCGGTAAAGTTGTATTCGCCGTCCGGCAGAGCCTCGATCTCAGAGCGGGTAAAGCGCTCGGTATAATCTAACAGATCGCGTATGTAGCCCTGCAGGTCTTGCAGGCCATATTCCTGCACCAGCTGTAAAAAGTCGCGTTCCCCCATGTGCAGCGCTGCAATCTGCGCCCGCACGTCGCCCAATACCTTATCCGGCACCCGCACGTTCTTTTCCAGCAGGGCGAAGATCGCCTCATTGGGCACACCGCGTTCGAACAATTTGAGTGGCGGAATGCGTAAGCCTTCTTGATAGATCTCGGTGTTGTCGCACGCATTGCCACCGCTGACACGGCCGCCAATATCGGTTTGATGGGCGATGACACAGGCAAAGGTGGCGAGTGTTTGCTCAACGAAAACGGGTTTAAACAGAAAGATGTCGGGCAGATGACTACCGCCTGAGTAGGGATCGTTGATGATATAAATATCGCCGGGTTCGAAACGCCCTTGGTAACGGTCCATCACGCCCCGCAGGGCTGGCGGCATGGCGCCGAGGTGCAGCGGCACGCACAGGCCCTGTGCCGTTAACTCGCCATTGGCGTCGCACAGGGCGGTGGAGAAATCCATGCTCTGTTTAACCACGAACGATCGCGCTGTGCGGACGACGGTTACCGCCATACCGTCAGCAATACCGGCCAGCGCATTTTTGATTAATTCAAAAGCTAACGGGTCCCGCTGTGTTGCAACTTGCACCATCTTTTTCCTTCTTCCGTACTTAACCTTACTAATCGAATACCCGATCGATGATCAGATTACTCCAGTCATCCAGAGACGCCCGCCAGCCCGGCAGAATAACCGTAGTGGCATCGTATTCCTCGATAATCAACGGTCCCTCATGCGTACCGTGGGCGAGGTCTTGCCGCGTCACCCGTAACGGCGTTGCCAGCCAACCGTGTTGCGGCCCAAAATACGCCTGCCGAGATGTTGCTTGCCGGTCACTGGTGGCCGTCGCGTTTGACACCAGTGAAAGACGCTCGGGAACCCGTACGTCATCGGTAAGACCCCGAGCCAGCAGACGCAGGCTCATCAGTTGAATGGGCTCTTCGTCAGAGCGATACCCGTAAGTCCTGTTGTGCTCCACGGCGAACGCCTCTTGTAGACGGCTCAGACCCTCTGGGGTTGACAGATCCGATTCGATTGGAATGGTTAGTTCGGAATTCTGTCCGGCATAGCGCAAATCGGCATATGGTTCCAGTTGTGTCTGTGCATCTGTGTAGCCTTCTGCCGCCAGCGTCTGACGCCCTTGTTGTTCCAAGCGGCCCAGCAGCTGTCCCAGTTGTGCCAAATCAATGTCGCCGGAAGGGTTGAAATAGCTCTGCACAAAGTGGTGTTCCACGTCGGAAAACAACAGGGCCAGCGAGCTGAACAGGCCGGGTGCCGGGGGAATGACCACCCGGCTCATATCGAGCGCCTCGGCAATGCCGAGGGCGTGCACCGGTCCCTTGCCGCCAAAGGCAAACAGGGCGAAATGGCGTGCATCGCGGCCGCGTTCGGTAGAGACGGCGCGTAGCGCCCGCACCATGCTGGCATCGGCCAGACGATGAATGGCCCAGGCCGCATCCACCAGCTGCATGGTCAATGGTGCTGCGATCTGGGTCTCAATCGCTTGCCGGGCTTTATCCGCATCGAGGCTGAGGGTACCACCGGCCAGGGTATGCGGATTGAGATAACCCAACACCACGTTGGCGTCGGTCAACGTCGGCGCCTCGCCCCCGAGGTTGTAGCATGCCGGTCCGGGATCGGCGCCGGCGCTCTGCGGGCCGATCTGTAGCGAACCGCCGCGGTCGATCGAGGCGATACTGCCACCGCCAGCGCCCACCTCGGCGATATCCACCGCCGGTACGCGCAGCAAATAGCCACCACCCTTGAGCAGACGATGGCCAATGTTCATGCCGCCGCCGACTTCGTACTCCGGTGAGCGCGTCAGCTGACCGTCCTCAATCAGTGAGGCTTTGGCTGTGGTGCCGCCAATATCCAACGTCATGATGTTGGATATGCCCAGGCGACGGGTCACCTCCAACGCTCCAGTGACGCCCGCCGCAGGACCTGACTCGATGATATGCATCGGTATCTCACGCGCCGTGGCAGATGGCATCAGACCGCCGTTGGATTGCATGATCAATAACGGTGACGCAATACCGAGTGTTTTCAGGTGCCCTTCGAGAGACTGCAAATAGCCCTCAACCACCGGTCGAATATAGGCATTGATTACCGTTGTACTGGTGCGCTCATATTCCTTTAGTTCCGGTAGGACGCGGCTCGATATCGACACATACACCTGCGGTGCGATTTCTTGCAGGAGCCGTTCCACCTGCTGCTCATGAGCGGGATTGGCATAAGCGTGTAGAAAACAGACCGCGATCGACACGACGCCCTCCGCCACCAGCCACTCGACTTCCCGGCGTGCTGCTTCGACGTCCAACGTTTGCAACACCTCACCACGATAATCGACCCGCTCGGTCACCTCCCGCCGCAAGCGACGCGGTACCAGGGGAGCAGGCTTTTCCCAATAGATATCGTAGAGGCGATTCGTGCGCATGCGGCGAATTTCCAGCACATCTCGAAAGCCCTTGGTGGTGATCAGGCCGGTCTTGGCGCCCTTACCTTCGAGAATGGCGTTGGTCGCCACCGTGGTGCCGTGCATGACCTCACTTACCGCTGTCGGCGCCAGGTCGGATTGTGTAAAAATGTCTTGTAATCCGCTGCGAATACTACGACTGTAGTCATCGGGGGTGGATAGAATTTTGCGCGTCAGTACCCTGTCATCGGGGGTGAGAAATACAATATCCGTAAACGTGCCGCCAACGTCGATGCCTATCCTGATACCGGCCATACGAAGAATTGTTCCTTAGCAACAAGAGGTGTTAAGAATGAAGCCAAAAGCTCATCATGCATTGTAGGGAGGGAGACGAACGAAATCAAGCAGGTAAGGCACATATGGAACGTTTGCTCGTTCACGCTTGATATTGTAGTCACCTGAGACTACAAGACCGACATGAAAACGACTGGCATTCGCGAACTCAAAACGCACCTCAGTGCATACATCCGTCTCGTCCGCAGTGGCGAGACGATACGGATTACAGACCGTGGGACAGTTGTGGCGGAACTCCGTCCGCCAGATCAGACCGATTTGCAGAGTCCCTATCCCAGGCTGTATGAGTTGGCCAGGCATGGCGAAGCGAAACTCGGTGCACCGAATTGTGCCGATCTCTATCCAGCCCAACCGGCTGTATTGCCGGCTGGGGTTGCCGAACGGCTTCTCGACGAGGAACGGGCTGAGGGGTGAACGTATACGCCGAATCGAGTGCCGTCTTGGCCTGGTTGCTTGGCGAAACAGACGGACATGCTGTGCGTCAAGCATTGGCAGCATCAGAACTCATCATTGCTTCGGAGTTGACCCTGATTGAGTGTAATCAGGTTCTCATTCGTGCCTTCAGTACGCACCAAATTTCCGAAGCTCAGGCGGCTGAGCGTCGAGCAAGGCTCAGCCAGACAGCCGCCCACTGGGTTATCCTATTGACGTTTACCTTCCGCATGTCGTGTCACATTCTCTCCCGATGATGCCATTGCGTCAGGATAGATGCAAGAGACGGTCAACCGGTGTGGTGGCTCATCACAGATTGGATGGGCTACTGCTTGACTATAAAACGGTATTATTTTAATCTGTCTCCGCCATAATGGGCGATACAATATCCGAGTGCATGGAGGAATAGCCATGTATGGCTTCAGGCGCCCGAACCAACAGACGGTGGCATGACCTACACCTTCAACCTGCGCCGTACCGCTCAACTTCGTAAGTCGCAATGAGCCATGGGACATTAAATAATCCACCTGCCCTCATCATCCGCTTCTACTTCAATAGGCGTTTCGTCCTCATCCAGCGGCTCCCAACCCTCCAGCGCCATATAGATACCGCGTCCGTCGTCCGTGTAACCAATCCGATGCGGCTGTGACTTAGCCCCCGTCATTTTGTTGCGATAAAATTTCACTTCCGGCATGATCATTCTCCCCTGTACAAGTCCCTTGACCGCCCCTCGTCTCACCTCTGCCTGGCATCCCGGCGTGAGGACCCCAGCAACGCGATGAAATCATGATGGCGTCCATCCGTCTCCGGTCGTCATGCCAGGTGTGTAGCGATGCAATGAATGGTGTACGAAGCGGTACTATAAAGCACATTTTTACGCTCGTCCACTGGTATTTCCGCCGCACAATAGCCGCATGTTGTGCCATGGAAACCGCATCAAGGGAGCAATTAAAATGACCCTTCGTTCTTGCGTCGGCGGCTGCGAAAAAGTACTCTAGTTGTATTACAAACAGCTCACCGGGACACTTTGGATTGATAGGAGAATTGGCATGCTCACCACATTTGATAGCTCGTACGCCGGACATATCGACATGGAGAATGTCGGTTACGAGGGAACGCCGGTCAACGACCGTTGGTTTGGCAACGAGCAGCTGGCCACCGTTTTTCCCAAGGCAGAGGCCATTGCCAAAGCGATGGACCGTCTGGGATTTAATACGTTTTGGATGGCCGAACATCACTTCCAACCTGAAGGGTATGAGTGCATTCCGAATGTGATCATGCTGGCTTTGCATCTGGCTCACCTGACGGAGAAGCTGCGTTTCGGCTGCGGCTTTAACGTCACGCCAATGTGGCATCCCTTGCGGCTGGCCGAGGATTTTGCCACGGTAGATATTCTCACTGGCGGACGCGTCATCTTTGGCGTTGGGCGCGGCTATCACACGCGGGAAGTCGAGACCTTTGGTTCACCCCTGCTCGATCAGCCAGCCAACCGGGCGCTTTTTGAAGAGCAAGTCGAGCTTATCCTCAAAGCCATGCGAGAGGAAACGTTCTCACACCACGGCCAGCATTACACCATCCCGGCACAGGTTCCCTACCGGGGCTATCAGCTAAAGGAGCTCAGCGTGGTGCCTCGGCCGTTGCACGACGTTGAGTGTTGGCAACCGATTCAGAGTGCTTCGCAGCGCGCCTTGGATTTTATGGCGAAACACCATATTAAGGGTGTGATCGGAGGGGGATCGGCCGAAGGCGGTGCCGTGCATAGTGTTGTCGAGGCCTGGCAAGAGACGCAAGCTCGCTTCGGCCGGCAGCTTGAGCTGGGCGAGGATCTCGCCTTTGGCTATCAATTCTACATTTCGAGTTCCCGCGAGCAGGGCATCAAAGAAGCGGGCAAATTCTACCAAGAGAACCTGAAGATATTTGCCCCCTTACGTCTCGTCCGGGCAATCACGGATCAGCAAATTGAAGACATGGCGGACCCCAAGAAAGCACCAACAGCTGGCCTGCCAACGATTGAAAACGCCATTGATGCGGGTGGCGTCCTGTGCGGCACGGCGGAGCAAATTATCACAGATCTGAAGGCGATTGAAAAACGTTATCCTGGTCTTAAACGCATCATCACCACGCTGTCAGTGGGGACGCCGCAGTCCGTCATCCTGGAACAAATAGAGCGCTTTGCCACGGAAGTCATGCCGGCGTTTCGGCAGTGAACTCCATGTAATGCTCGCCAATCCATTCCATGCTATGGTTGACCCAAAACGCTTACCCACCTATCTGAGGTCAACAGAAAATTATGGCCATTAGAGAGCTGTGCCCTCGATGTGAATCAGACAAGTTCAAGGAAAACGGTCACATTCACAACGGCAAACAGAATCATCTCTGCCACGACTGCGGACGCCAGTTTGTCGACTGCT
>JAPULM010000020.1 GCA_027294925.1 bacterium | reverse complement strand
CCCCGCGCCGCGGCGCCTTGTGGGGGCCCCCCCTGCCACACCCCTGGGCAGTCTCGACAGCAGCGCCAGAACTCCCAGACCAACCGGTACAAAGCTTTACCCCTACGGCACTGGCGCGGGCGTTACACGACCTCGACACAGCTCTGGCCGACAGTGCCAACCCGGCCTACCGACGGCGCCTGATCGCCCACTTGTTACCTCTCGCCATGAGCCACACCCCCCGGGTTGGGGAAGCCCTGTCGGTGCGCCTCAATCACTCGCTGCCGGAAACGCCTGTACCCCTGTTCGGAGGGCAGATCCGGGTACCAGCAGCACAGGTGGCACGCTGGTATCTTCTACATGCCATCGCTATGAATGGGCATGGGCGGGTGCCGACCCGATTTCTCACCTGGCCCTGGACTGCCGCTCCCAACCAGGCAGAGAAATATCTCGAACCGGCGGTGGCCGCGGCCTGGGCCGTGGCTCAGCTCGAGCAGTCAGATAGATCAACTTTGGCAGCACTCGACACCGCCTTGAGCGGGGATCTGCCCGACTGGGCGCGCGGCGATCTCCTGGCAGCCTTACATACGTTAGATACGGAAAGGAAGTATAAACGGCATTTTCGTCCCGCATTTCAGTACCGTCACCAGTGACGCCGGGGTGATTTTCTCATCTGCGACAATTGTCTGGTGCAGCACCTTGCCGTGAAGGATTACGATCTACCACAGCGACGGTTGATGTATCGCACCACCATGGCGGGTACACCGACGTTTTAAGTCACGCGACGTCGCCCTCAAGCTGGCCGGAGGAAGACGACAGCCAGGCGTATGGCGCCGCCTGCGACGTCATTGACCGGATCAAGACAAGCCTGCAAAATCCACAACTGCGTGCCGGTCTGCAACAGTCTGTCTCTCGCCAGGGACGATTTATTCCTCCAAATGATCATGACGCTGCCACAGCTTTTTCGTCGCATGGGCTATAAAGGCTGGGTGGTGTTGTTCGACGAGGGCGAGGCCATGATTCAGGTGCGGCGTCCGTTACGGGCTCGCGCCTATCGCCGGCTGGGCTACCTGGAGGCGGGAATGGATGTCCCCGTGGCCACCGGGTACGATCCGCTACTCGACAACGAACCGGAGCTCGCCCGCACCATGGCGGCCTCGGTCAAACAGCATATCGCCTTTGGCGAACGCGCCGGGCAGAAAGTGCGCCGTATCGGCTCGGGCTTTGGCGATGAAGGCGAACGTCCTGAACTCAATGGCTCTCGCTGTGCCAATGTGAACGGCTTTTCCCTGCACGCCAACACTGAGATTCCGGCGCATCGGCGTGATCAGTTGGAGCGCTTGATTCGGTACACAGGCAGAGGGGCTGTGTCGCTTGAACGGCTTGAGAAGGATGCTGACGGGAATCTCATTTACCGATTCAACCGGCCGTGGTCTGACGGCACCACCGGCATTAAACTTTCTCCACTGGAACTCTTAGAGAAGCTTGCCGCGCTCGTGCCCTTGCCGCGTGTCCACCTCGTGCGCTACGCGGAGTGTTTAGCGCCGCATAGCAAGCTCCGGGCCACGATCATTCCCACACCACGCCAGCAGAGTATAGACGGCGAGGAAACGAAGACGGGAACCCCGTATTGGAACTGGGCTAGACTGCTCGGCCGCGTTATAGATAGACAGTCCTGCTTTTCGTGTTACCGTACACAGTTGGTAGGTAGCTACCAATAAAAGCAGGAACATGCACTGGCGGATTACGAATATGGGCCGCGTAGCACACGATGCTTGCAAAGACATCTCTTCGAATCCGCCAGTGTGCGTGCGTTGATTAACGAATACTCAGGGTCTGCCGCCTCATCGGCTCCCTATAACGCCTTCGCACAACGCACGCCGGCATGTCCCGTCACCCCACTCTATCACACTTTGGGAGGTGATATAGGATGTCTCAATCGCAACAGGAATTTGCCGCCTTCGTCGGCATCGACTGGGCCGATACCAAACATGACGTTTGCCTGCAAGCGGCCGGCTCTGAAAAACGACAGCGTTGCATCCTCCAGCATACGCCAGAAGCGATCGACACGTGGGTGCAAACGCTGCGCACGCGGTTCCAAGGTCAACCGATCGCCATTTGCCTCGAACTCAACAAGGGCCCTCTGGTCTACGCTCTGCAAAAGTATGACTTCCTGATGCTGTTTCCGCTCAATCCGTTGACGCTGTCGAGGTACCGCGAGGCGTTCACGCCCAGTCGGGCCAAAGACGACCCCACTGACGCGGAACTGCAGCTCGAACTGCTGCTGACGCACCGCGACAAGCTCAAGCCCCTCAAGCCGCAGAGTCCCGAGATGCGCGCCCTGGCTCAACTCGTCGAACAGCGCCGACGTCTGGTCAATGACAGAGTGCGGATTACCAATCGCCTCACCAGTGCACTGAAAAACTACTTTCCTCACCCCTTGAAGTGGTTCGACGACAAATGCACCGTTTTGTTCTGTGACTTCCTCAGCTAATGGCCGACGCTCAAAGCGGTCCAACAGGTGCGTCGCACCACCCTGGAGCGCTTCTTCCGCCAGCACCACGTGCGCTATGCCCACATCATCGAACGTCGCATCGAGGCCATCAAGGCCGCCCAGCCGCTGACCACCGATGAGGGCATCATCGCGCCCAGCGTCGTTCTTGTCCAGGCCCTGGTTGGCCAGCTCCGGGCAACCTTACAAGCCATTGAAGATTTCGACGACGCCATTGCCAAGCGTGCCCATAGCCATCCCGACTTCCCATTGTTCGACGCCCTGCCAGGTGCCGGCCCAGTTCTGGCCCCCAGATTGCTGGTGGCGTTTGGCGAACAGCGTGAACGATACGCCTTAGCCGGCGAGTTGCAAAAATATGCTGGCATCTCACCGGTCACCGAACGCAGTGGCAAAAAAGTCTGGATCCACTGGCGACGTCAGTGCCCCAAGTTCTTACGTCAAACCTTCGTCGAGTGGGCTAGCGAAGTCCATCCGGCACTCTTTTTGGGCCGGGGTTTACTACCAGCAGCAGCGCGACAAGGGTAGTTCACACCAGGCCGCCGTGCGCGCCCTGGCCTTTAAGTGGATCCGCATCGTTTACCGCTGTTGGCAGACGCGAACGCCTTACAATGAATCGTTCTATCTCAAGGCGCTCAAACGCCGGGGCTCACCGCTGCTTCACAACGTTTCTTAGGGATACAGCAGCCGTATGCGAACCCATTGGGGAAGATCGGTGAGGCGTTTCACCTTGGCTTACCGGTCAAAAAGAGGATGGTGATGGCCACACGACGCCTGTCACAACTGCAAAAGCGTATTCTCAGGTGGTTGCTAGCGGATTACCAGCGCACGGGTGGGAGCAGCTCGAGCAGTCACTGAGAGCTGGTGCGTGAGTTGCGAGGCGACAAGGGCAATATCAGCCATAGTCTACGCAGGCTGGAAGTACGGGGGGTGATCGTCATCGGTCGTTCGCCGGGTGGCAAAGCGGAATACCTGCTCCTCAGCACAGAAGGCCGGAAATGGGCTGCAAACATCTCAGGAAGTTGTGAATAAGAAGTAGTCCCCGTAGAAACAATCTGTTATAGACATAAATCGGTGACTTCTTGACGGCTTTGACCTGGATGCAGAATGATCTCGAAAAAAAAAGTCGGATTGTGATAAAAGGGGGTGAATGGGCTTGACAGTCCCCCTCAGGGTATGTCTTTGATCTGGATATGGCGATCTGTCTTCCGCCACTGTGTGGGCGGAGGGAGCCTTGCGACCTTTCGTTTTGCCGACGTGGCTGCCTGCGGATCATTGCCGCCATTCTTCCGCCACT
>JAPULM010000002.1 GCA_027294925.1 bacterium | reverse complement strand
GGCCTTCATCCTCCACGCGGCGTTACTGCGTCAGGCTTTCGCCCATTGCGCAAAATTCCCCACTGCTGCCTCCCGTAGGAGTCTGGCCCGTGTCTCAGTGCCAGTGTGGCTGATCATCCTCTCAGACCAGCTACCCATCGTCGCCTTGGTAGGCTTTTACCCTGCCAACAAGCTAATGGGCCGCAAGCTCATCTTGAGCCACGAGCTTGAATCA
Source organism: bacterium (assembly GCA_027294925.1). The sequence goes on along the minus strand of JAPULM010000002.1, from coordinate 17,964 downwards.
GAGGCCCGTTTTCCCCCCGCAACTTAAGCTTCGGGGACACTATCCGGTCTTAGCTCCCCTTTCGAGAAGTTATCCCAGTGCCCAAGGCAGATTACTTACGTGTTACGCACCCGTTCGCCACTTTACTCAGACACCGAAATGTCTTTTCTCGTTCGACTTGCATGTGTTAAGTACGCCGCCAGCGTTCGTTCTGAGCCAGGATCAAACTCTCCGTACAGTTTGAACTGTGTGAAAGATACCAGCTCTTAAGCCAATATCTTCCTACGAAGAACCCTTATAACTCTACGAGCACGAATCCTATACGATTTTCAATGAACATGTGCTATTCATAAAGAAGTGGAAATTACTATACGGTACTGTGAAAAGTTTGTCAATGGAATTGCAGTAAGAAAAATCTAAAATCTCTCTCTGGACAAATTTCTTGCTTGTCTACATTATAAAACACTGCGTGACTTTTGCCAGGTTATGGTTGTTTTTGTTCGAATGGAGAAGACCATGTCGAATTCTAAAGAGCTTATAGGTCAACGATTGGCGGCTTTATACCGGCGGCTTGCTGCGCTTGGTGTTGATGCCTATCTTATCCCTTCATCGGATGCGCATCTGAATGAGTATGTACCTGCATATCAACGTCGACGCGATGCTATTACAGGGTTTAAAGGATCGGCAGGGGATGCTCTGGTGAGCCTTGATGGAAACCATCTATTTGTTGATTCTCGTTATCATATTCAGGCTGAGCAAGAGGTCGATAATGCTCTGTTTCGGGTACATAAAGTTGGTCAGGCAGATGCCTATACGCTGACTGGCTGGTTTTCTGAGCTTGAACGACAACGCGGTGCTTTGCGGCTAGGGATTGATCCTTTCGCGGTCTCTATGGAGGCTCATACGTTATATAAGCGAGCTTTGCAGCATGCTGACTCAGTTTTGCTTCCCCTTGATGATAATCTTATTGATATGGTATGGGATGATCGTCCATCGCCTCCGGCATCTCCTATATATGCTTTGCCTGATGAAGTGACAGGTTGTACGGTGGAAACGAAGCTCGCTGCGGTGCGCGAGCACATGGTGCAAGCAGATGCGGATGTATTGATTCTCACCAAGCTGGATGACATCGCTTGGCTCACCAATTTGCGCGGCAGCGATATTGATTATAACCCCGTATTTGAAGCCTATTGTATGATAGATTTGCAGCGTGTTGTGTGTTTTACACGTGTAATGCCGTCTCAGGAAATGACGCGGGTTATGCAGCCATATCTCACCTTTCGAGCTTATGGAGAATATCCGGACGCTGTGCGTCGTCTTGCTGAAACGCCCAACCGGATGGTCTGGCTCGACCCTGCTGGCACGACAATAGGAACGCGATTGCTGCTGGCTGAGAATCAGCGCCTTTACACGGCGCGGAGCCCTGTTGTTCTGTTGAAAGCGGTCAAAAATGTGGTTGAAATCAGCAGCAGTTGCCGGGCGCACCACCATGCGGCTGTCGCTAAAATCCGAAGTTTGGCACGTCTTGAGCGGATGCTTGTCTCGGGGCAGCAGGTGAGCGAACAGGCTTATGCAGAAATGTTGTATGAAGAGTATGCCTGTGAGGAAGGGTTTCGTGAGCTTAGTTTTTCGACCATTGCGGCGGCAGGAGCAAACGGTGCAATGGTGCATTATAGTGAAGCAAACCCAAACGTTTATCTGAAGAGCGGCGATTTGTTTTTGGTAGATTCGGGCATCCAGGTGCTAGGTGGTACGACCGATGATACCCGTACGGTCTGTATTGGCACTCCGGACAAGCGCCAATGCGATCTTTATACGCTCGTGCTACGTTGTCATATTCGTCTCGCTAAGCAGAAGTTTCCGGAGGGCACTAGTGGCCATGTCCTCGACGGGCTTGCGCGGTCGCTCATGTGGGATGCCGGTCTTGACTACGGACATGGTACAGGGCATGGGGTTGGCGCCTTTCTCAATGTTCATGAGGGCCCTCAACGTCTGGCGACACGAGGCAGTGATGAGCCTCTCCGTATAGGCATGATTGTATCGAACGAACCTGGCTATTATGAGCAAGGTTGGGGTGGCATCCGGCTTGAAAATCTTTATGTGGTGGTACTGGATGAAGAGACGCCGCCACATCCAAGTGGTAAACGTTGGCTCCAGTTCAAGCCATTAACCCTGATTCCATTTGATAAACGATTGATCGATTGGGGGCAACTTTCCGAGGCCGAGCGCGGCTGGCTGCAGCACTATCATCAGGAGGTTTGGGAAAGCATCGCGCCGATGTTGCAGGGTGCTGATCGTGATTGGCTGCACGAGGCATGTGAGGTTTGGCTTGGCTGAGGTGATGGTGCCACGCTAGCACGATTCATGAGCATGAAAGAGGCCTTGTTATTGGAGGACAAGCGCGACAGGTTGCGTCATTAGACTCACGCAGTGGCCGATGATTGTAGCTCTTGTAAAAGCGCTGTATAGTGCTCAACACCGCCCTTTTCCCAGGCTGCGAGTAGGGCGGTGCCAACGATACCAATGTCTACCAGCCCCTGAATACCTTGTAGATCAGCGCCGGTTTGTAGGCCAAAGCCGAGCGCTAGCGGTAAGGGGGTGGCGGATCGGCAACGTTGTACAAACGCTTGTAAGTCCTGATCTAGGTTCGTATGGTAACCGGTGACACCTTTACGTGCGACGCAATAAACAAAGCCTCTGGCATGTTGAGCGATAAGATGCAGACGGGCGTTAGGTGTTGTGGGCGTCATCAGCATAATGGACGCAAGATTGTGTTGGTCTGCTAACTGAAAGAGATCGCCTGACGCTTCCGGCGGTAAGTCAGCCAAGATGAAACCGCTTCCCCCGTGCTCTACCAAGGATGCGCAGAATGCTTTGTGTCCCATCTGAAAGGCGCTGTTGTAATAGCCCATCATCAACAGTTTGAAGTCAAAATTGGCTGCGGCCTGTTGCATAAATCTAAAGTATTGCTCCCGCGTGATACCTGTTTCTAGGGCGCGTTGATTAGCCTGGACAAAGAGTGGGCCATCGGCAGTGGGTTCGCTGAAAGGCATCTGGAGTTCGACAAGATCGGCGTCGGCGCGCTGCATAGCTTCCAACATCGCCATGTTGGCGTCAAGCGACGGATAGCCGACTACAGTATGCGTCATAAGTAGTAGTTTTTTCCGTTCCAGGCGTTTGCGAATATAGGTTTCCAGGGGGGTCATCTGGCCCGTTCCTCGCTATCTTGCGTATTTTTCCACGCCGCCACTTTATCGCATAAAAAGGCACGCCAGCCTGTGTCATCAAGTGCTTCGGCAATGGTAAAGATGTCCTTATCACCCCGGCCTGATTGGTTAATCAGAATAATATCATCGGGCGTAAGCTCGGGCGCTTCTTGAAGAGCAGTGGCAAAGGCGTGCGCGCTTTCTAGCGCAGGAATAATTCCCTCATTCCGCATGACACGTTGCAAGGCGCTAAGCACATCGGAATCCGTTGCCGCTTCAACCCGCACGCGGCCGATATGATGCAAATAGGCTAGAATCGGCCCTACGCCAATATAGTCGAGACCAGAAGCGACGGAGTGAGTCGGCTTCATCTGCCCCTCATCATCTTGTAGAAAGCAGGTTTTATAGCCCTGGGCAACGCCTGGTCGTCCAATATTTTGGGCTAGACGCGCGGCATGTTGATTGGTCTCAAGGCCTTTGCCGCCTGCTTCAACACCAACGAGTTCGACCTCAGCGTCATCCAGAAAACCGGCGAATATACCCGAAGCGTTCGATCCGCCTCCCATACAGGCATATACACGTTTAGGAAGTTTACCTGCACATTGCAGAATTTGTGTTCGAGCTTCTTGGCCAATAATAGATTGGAAATAGGTGACTATTTGCGGAAAAGGATGCGGACCACAGACCGTGCCGAGGACGTAGTGCGTGGTGTCCATTGAAGCCGACCAGTCTCGTAGGCTGGCATTGATGGCGTCTTTCAGGGTCCGGTTGCCGTCCTCTACGGTGACGACTTGCGCACCGAGCTGTTCCATCCAGAAGACATTTGGCCGTTGCCGTATTACATCGACCGCACCCATATACACGGTGCACTCAAAGCCCATACGGGCTGCCATAGTTGCTGTTGCCACGCCGTGCTGCCCGGCGCCAGTTTCGGCGATGACTCGTGTTTTGCCCATGCGCTTGGCTAAAAGACCCTGCCCCATCACGTTGTTTGCCTTGTGAGCGCCGGTATGATTGAGGTCTTCGCGTTTCACGTAGAGCTGGGCGCCGCTAAGTGCCTGACTCAGATTTTCTAAATGAGTTATCGGTGTGGGGCGTCCCGAATAGCTGGCCATCAGGCGAACATAGTCGTCCCAAAAAGCTGCATCCGCTTGGGCGGTCTTGAATGCCTCGGTTAACTCGCAGATGGTACGGTGCAAGACTTCCGGAATAAACGCCCCACCAAAGTCGCCATAAAAGCCTTCACGGCCAGCGGGGAACTGGAAGAGTTCGGCATACATGCAAAAAACCCCTAAATCTACCTGGGCTAAGCGTTGAAATATGACAGTAAGGTCTGCTTGTATAGGATAGCCTGGGCTTCTTCATGCATCTTGGCCTGCATTTGAGGACCCATACGGGCAGTGAAGGTTTGTCCATGGCTGGACAACTCCAAGATAATCTCAAACGCTTTGTCCTGAATCTCAAGGTTGATATTATTGACCGCCTAGCCGTTCCGAAAAGACGCCGGCCGACAGCGTTTTCCGGCGTTCATCCGTAATGCAAATAGCATCGAGGTGTGTAAACGGATACGCACGCTGATCACGCCACTTGTATAACACAGGCATATTGGGCAGATCAAGTCGTTTCCATGACGGTTCTCAGATCCTCTTGGCGGAGACAGATATCGTTGGTCTACCTTACCACATAGGCTGAAGACACCCCTACGGGCTCGTACTGATGCCTGCGAGCAGGCAAGTGATGTCCAGGGTGCCAGTGTCATACGGTCCCATTGTGTAAGTTAGGCGAGAAAATAAGCCTTTCCGAGTTGACACGCCTGTCAGTTCTATGATATGTAGAGCTTCCCTACAAGGCATTCCGTGTAATTCGACCACTCTTTAATGGAGGAAGCAGTATGGAAACACCACGTAGTACAACGCACAGTGTTCCAGAGACGACGCTCAAGCGGCGCACGTTTCTGCGCTCCTCGGCGGCAGCTTCAGCCGGACTCGCCGGCATTCTCCTCACCAAAACGCCCCCCCTGATGGCCAAGGAGCGGGAACTCAAGCTGTTGACCTGGTCGCACTTTGTGCCGACCTCAGATGAGGAACTGAAGCGGCAACTCGACGAATTCGGCAAACAAGCCGGCATCAAGGTGCGCATGGACCGTGTGGCGCACTTGCAGATTCCCACCGTGCACGCCACCGAGGTGCAGGGACAAAAAGGGCATGACATCACCTTTATGGCGGTTGCTGAACCACACCTGTACTCGAAGCACCTCGTCAACCTCGACGATCTGGTGGAGAAGATCGGCCGCCGCGCCGGTGGGTGGACCGATACGATTGTGGGGCGGGGTGCCGACGGGCATTACCGGTCCATCCCCTGGTACTTTATTTCCTTCCCCATCGCGGTGCGTACGGACCTGATCGCCGAGCTCGGTGAAAATCTCCCTGACACCTGGGAAGACGTGCGCCGCATTGGCCAAAAGCTGAAAGCCAAAGGGCATCCGGTGGGCATCCAGTTGGCCCACTCCTTCGACTCCAATGCTATTTTGCGCGGCATCATCTGGAGCTGGGGGGGCAAGCTGGTTGAAGACGATGGCAAGACGGTGGCGATCAACTCGAAGGAGACGGTCGAGGCCTACAAGTTCGTCAAGGCGCTGTATGAAGATGCCATGACACCAGAAGTTCTGGCCTGGGACGATCGCAACAACAACGTCTGTCTCAACTCTGGTCAATGCAGCATGATCCTCAACCCCATCAGCGCTTACAACTCGGCCCGCAAGGATAATACCCTGGTTCCGGGCACGAAGCGGCCGGTGCACCAGGTGATCAACCACATCATACCGCCGAAGGGCCCGGCGGGGCGCCATATGTGTGCCGCCTATAACGTCATTGGCATCTGGAAGTGGTCCCCGGTTCAGGACGTGGCCAAGGCATTCCTGGACTTTCATTTCGAGAAGGAGCAACAGGAAAAACTTCTCACGGCCAGCACGGGCTACAACCAGCCCTTCCTGCAGGCGTTCTCGCTGCATCCCATCTATGCCTCGAATCCCAAGTTCTACTTCCACCCGTATATCGGCTGGTACACGCATGCTCCCGGGTGGCCCGGTGCCCCGACTGCGGCGACGCAAGTGGTATGGGATAAGTACATTATTCCGGACACCGTCGCAGCGCATGCCACGGGCAAGACGAGCGCGGAAGAGGCGGTGCAGAAGGCGGAACGCCAAATGAAGCGGGAATACCGGCGGCGTTCCTAGGGTGTAAGGCAGGCGCGCATTAACCACGGAGAGGGGAAGGGATGGCTGTTTCCAGGGCAAAAGGCGAAGTTCTTGTTGGCATCGAAACACGGACTCCCACCGCACGGCAGTGGCGGCGTGTGTTGGGGCCAGACCTTGATGGATACGGGTTTATTTTGCCCGCGATCATCATTATGACTGCCCTGGTGCTCTATCCCTTCGGCCTTGCCGTATGGTTCAGCCTGAGTGACACCCTGATTGGCGAGGAGGGCCGTTGGGTCGGCCTGGAAAACTTTATCTACATTGTTATGGAGGATGATATCTTCCTCCAGACGCTGCGCAACACCCTGCTCTTTGCCTTTTTCTCGGTGACCCTCAAGAGCTCCTTTGGGCTGGGGTTGGCTCTGTTACTGCAGCGCGCTACGAAGTGGAAGCGCTTCTTCCGCGGCTCGGTGCTGATTCCCTTTGTCGCCCCGACGACACTGACCACCCTGGGTTGGTGGCTGATTTTCGATCCCACCTACAGTCACATTAACTGGACGCTGCGACATGTGTGGCCTCTGAACCTGCTGGGCCTGGGACCCTATCAATGGCTGGGGCAGGAAAACCTGGCACTTGGGGTGGTTATTTTCGTCAACTTCTGGCGTGGCCTGCCGTTTTTCGCCTTGACCATCTTTGCCGGGCTGGTATCCATCCCGCGGGAACTCTACGAGGCCGCCGAAACCGAGGGTGCCGCGACCGCGCGGAAATTCTGGCATATCACCTTGCCCCTCCTACGTCCGATCCTGGCGATAGTGATCCTGTTCTCGACCATCTTCACCCTGGCGGATTTCAACATTGTCTACGTCATGACCCGCGGTGGCCCGATGAACGCGACGCATCTCTTCTCCACGTATTCCTTCACCGTGGGTATCCTCAATCATGAAATCGGCCTGGGAGCAGCCATTTCGCTTTTCCTGTTCCCTCTCCTACTCTTTGTTGTCATCTTCCAGTTGAAAATGGTGCGGAAGGAATCAAGCTATGGCGTCTAGCACAACTGCCGTTGCAGTCGGGACTCACGTCGAGGTCAAAACGCCTATCTGGCGCATCCGCCAAGCAATGGTGACGTATACGAGTCTCATCCCATACGTGGCCTTCGCGCTGTTTCCGTTGTACATTATGTTTGTCACCTCGTTGATGACGAAACAGGAACTGAATGACCTGGAATCGTCGCCGTTCTGGGCCACCGGCATCACCGTGGAGAACTACAGATACCTGGCCGAAAACACCCATTTCTTCGATTACTGGCTGCTCAACACAATTATTGTGTCGGTGGTCGCCACCGGTATTTCGGTGCTCATTGGTATCCTGGCGGCCTACGCCCTGGCGCGTCTGCGCTTCCGCGGCGTGGAGGCCTTTGGCGTAGCGGTGTTCGTGACCTATCTGGTGCCGACCTCGCTGCTCTTCTTGCCGCTGATCAACGTCATCAACTTCATTGACGACTTTGTTCCCCTCCGTGATACTTACTGGGCACTGATTCTCACCTACCCGACCTTTCTCATCCCCTTTGTCACCTGGTTGCTAATGGGCTACTTCCGTACCGTGCCGTTCGAGGTTGAGGAGTGTGCGTACATCGACGGCTGCAGTCGACTGCGCACCTTGATCTCCATTGTCCTGCCGATGGCCTTGCCGGGCGTGGTCTGTGCCATTTTGTTTGCCTTCACCCTGTGCTGGAACGAGTTTCTGTACTCGCTGGTGTTTATCCAGGATGAGTTGCAAAAGACGCTGTCGGTGGGGGTATTTACCGAACTGATCCGGGGGGATATCTACTACTGGGGCTCGCTCATGGCCGCGTGCCTCACCGGCTCGATCCCGATCATCGTGGTCTACGCCTTTTTCATGGACTACTACGTTACCGGTCTCACCGCTGGAGCCATCAAGTAAGCTCGGACCGATTTCTGCCCTACCCCGAGATGCCATAGCCCTTCCGTTCGGGATGGGGCTATGCTCTGCAGTCGATTCGGACCCTTACACGATCACCATTTCGGTCTGCCGGTCGAAGCGGTGATAACGCTCCATGTCAAAGTAGACGGGGACTTCGGCACTCTTACTCGATAATAATGTCGTGAAACGACTTGCCGGGCGGCATGAGGGGCAGACATTCCTCATAAGGGGTTACAAGCTCGATGAAATGGGGGTGTCGATGTGACAACGCGCGCTGAAAGGCCGGTTCTAGCTCGGCAGGGGTCGTCACCCGGTCCACCATCTCCGGTGTAAAGCCATTACTACGGGCCAACAGTGTCCAGTCCTTGCCGTACTTGACCACGCCGGTTTCACGCCCTTCATAGAAGCGGTGATTCCACATCCGTACAATGCCGTAGCCATTGTTGTTGACGAGCAGGATTTTGACCGGCAGATCATACTCGCAGATGGTTTCAAGTTCAGCTTCCGAAAATCGCAGACTACCGTCGCCGGCGATGGCTAGCACCAGGGCATCGGGATGGGCGATCTGGGCGCCAATGGCCATGGGCAGTCCTGAGCCCATCGCCCCCTGACCACTGGAGGTGAGAAATTGCCAGCCCGTTTGCATGTCCATGTATTGGCCGGTCCACATTTGATGATCGCCCACTTCAGCCGAATAGATGACCTGCCGCCCGCTTGGCTGGACATGCTGCCGGATGACCTCGTTTAGCACCTCCAAGGCGTGTTGGGCTTGTAACTGTCCGGGCTTGCGCCGATAGGTCGAGGGATATTGCGTTTCGACCTTGGCGATCGCGTCATGCCAGGGGACATAATTGAGCGGCGTGTTATGCAGCCGTTCATATAGCGCTGACAGAGAATCTTTGAGGTGACCTAGCACGCCCAGTTTGCGTTCAGGCAACACTTTACTAATCTGCTTGGCATCAATGTCAAAGTGTATTAGTCGTTCGGCATTGGGCGCGAATTGGTTGATATCGCCGGTAATCCGGTCGTCATAACGTGAGCCGAGCGATATGATGAGATCGGCATGCTGCACGATCCAGTTTGCGACATAAAAGCCGTGCATGCCGAGCATGCCGTAATTACACGGGTGAGACTTCGGCAGCGCTGCTTTGCCTGGTAACGTGTGCACGACGGGGCACGACGCCACATCGAGGATTTGTTGCAGCAGCATTTGGGCCTCAGCCAGCACCACGCCGTAGCCGGCAATCATGACAGGTTGTTTGGCCCGACGAAGGTAGGTGGCGACTTCATCCAAGTCCACATCGGAGAAAGATGCACCATTAGAACTTGGTTGGACAGTTGCAACGGACGCTGGGTTTATATATTTGCGATAGTCTTCCAGGTTGACCTGGGCTTGTTGGGCGTCTTTAGTAAGATCAATCAAAACAGGTCCAGGACGGCCAGATTTTGCGATGTGAAACGCTTCAGTAACGACCAGCGGCATGTCTTCCGGCCGGTTTAAGTAATAAACCTTTTTTGCTGTCGGCGCAGCAATGTCGGTAATGTTGGTTTCCTGAAAGGCATCGGTATTACGGGCGAAGGTCGGCACTTGTCCGGTGATGACCACGAGAGGGACATTGTCCCGGTGGGCATCGGCAATGGGTGTGATGGTATTGGTGGCGGCAGGGCCTGATGTAACCACGCAAACACCTACTTTACCTGTTGCTCGGGCATAGCCCATGGCGGCCCAGGCGGCGCCGGGTTCGGTTTGAAAAATATGCATGCGGAGCTGCTCATCCGATTGTAACGCATCCATCCCTTCCATGATCGCGCCACCGGTGAGCCCCATGATCTGCTCGACGCCTTGAGCACGGAGCAGCGCCGCTAGGAGATCGGCGCCGCGGTTTTGGGTGCGCGGTGCTATTGGTTGCGTTGTGACAAGATTCATGGCTGCTGTCGTTCTCCCATCTACGCTATAACGTCTTTTTATAGCCGTCATGTGGTGTGTTAATGTCGTTGAAGGACAAAACCATAATAGAGTTGCAAACGAATAGCAAGGCAGAAATGACACGTGTCTACCGGCGTGTTACCTGACCTGTGCAGTTGCATAAAGGACGGCCTATCTCTATCATCCCTAATAGTTAAGTTAAGACACGTTGGGTAATTATAAGACATGAGCCGTTTCTGGCATATCGTCATGCTTGCCGATCCATGTCATGCCGTTGTCTTGGGAGGCCAACACCATGTTCCATTGTATTCTGGTTGCAACCGGCGGTTCGCCTTGGTCGCGCAATGCCGTTTCGACTGCGGTCCGGCTGGCTGTCGCTTGGCAGGCGGAGATGCGGATTGTCCATATCCTAGAAGATGATCCGCAATATCAACCACCAGACATGGATGTGTCAGACCCGCAGCTTCGGGCTGAAATGGAGGAGGCTGGTGATCAAATCTTGTCGCATGCCGCTGAACATGCTGCTGAAGCGCAGGTCGCGTACGAAGCCACGCTGCACTGGGGGGAGATTCCGCAGGAGATTGTGCGTTTGGCGGGAGAACATCAATGTGATCTGATGGTGATGGGGACACGGCATCTTTCCGGTGAGAAGCGCTTGATGACCGGTCGCATATGTAACGCCGTAATTGCGACGGCGCCGTGCCCAGTTCTTGTCGTTCCCTTGCTACAGACTTCGCTTGCCGTCTGAAGCAGCTTAACGTTCATGCCGATGGCGTTTTCAGATCGGGCTGATGTTGGGGCCGCAGTAAGTCGAGTACGTTTTTTACCGGGTTGAAAGTACTCAGTGGCGTCTCGACGAATACAGTGTTCCACTGCGCCATTGCGCCATTCCACAAGCCAGGTAATTCGAGCCCCTTGATTTCTTCCCCTTCATATGATTTGCGAGAGATGAATCCGGTCTTTGGGTCTGTGAATTGCGCCAGGTCAAAGGGGCGGCCCTGGAAGTCGCGTACGCCGCAGACCAGGTCGACCGGATTGAAATGTGTCGCTGCGGTCATAATCGTGCGTTGTCCGGCATCATCTAGGTCAACTTGTGATGACTCGACAATTTGGACCGCTTGTGACCCGTCGGAATGCTGTACCCAGAAGGGGCCGCCGCCGGGTTCTGCCGCATTTTGCACCATGCCACAAACGCGTAGAGGCCGATTGAAGATGGCGTTTAGGTAAGCCGCTTTGGTCTGTCGGCTACCAGCAACTAAGCCTGGTGGTGGAATATGTGACAGCCTATCATTGGCAAATGCTAGCATTTCGTTTAGTTCGGAATCCTCGATGTCCTGCCGCTGCAGCCTGCTCATGAAGGTAAATATTTCCTTTTGTACGTCTACCAAAACGCCGCCTAAGGCTCGTTTGTATAGATACGTTGCCGCTTTCAGGTGGTCCGGCACGACGTTATCAATATTCTTGATGAATACGATGTCGCCTGCTAAGGCTTGAAGATTGTGGAGTAGAGCCCCGTGCCCGGCAGGGCGAAAGACCAGATGACCATGGCGATCCCGAAACGGTTGATTATCTAGATTGACGGCAATGGTGTCTGTCGCAGGTTGTTGGCTGGAGAACGTCACCGCAAAACGGACGCCCGCCCGTTCATAACGTTGCCGTATGGCTTCGAGGTGGGCGACGACAGCGACGTAATGGGCCGGTGTTAGGGTAAAATGGAGACGGGTTTGCGCATGATCATCCTGAATATAGGCCGCGGCTTCGACTAAATGTTCTTCCAATGGGGTGCGACAGTGATCTGAGTAGCGATGAAAGGTGAGCAGGGCTTTTGGCAGATTCGCATAATTTAGCCCTTGTGATGTCAAGAGATAATCCAGCAAAGCGTTGTATGGTCCTTGCGCCAGAAGTTGCTGAGGATCGATGCTGTTATCTCTCATGACCTCTTGCAGCTCACCATAGAAGGCGAAGTGCGGCAGGCCATGAATGAATAGCAACAGCTCCCGGCATGTGTTGTCATGCTGGGCGGCTTTGGCCGTGAGATAGGGCTCGTCGAGGCGCTCGCCACCTTCCAAACCTATTAGTAGGGGTCTGAACATGCGACTGGCAGCACCCGATGCTGGGACAAATTTTGCCGCTCGGCCGGAGGCAGCTGCCTCCGCATACACGCGGGTCAGGCGGTCAAGGTCATTGGGTGGTAACGTGATGATGCCGTCACCGACTGTGCATGGGCGATGCAGTGTGGTGTATGGGATGCCCTGTTTGAAGGTGCTAAGTTGGTCAAGGATCGTTTCTTCTGTGATCCCTCGGCCGTGTAACTGCTGGCGATCTGTGGGCGTCAAATTTATTGGCGGCATGCTATGAAACTCGTCGAAGTAAGGCTTAGATTGGGTGGACGACCCGAGCCGTAAAATCATACGCGTCCGCATCTGTAATCTCGACGCGGACCAAATCACCACTGATGACGGCTCCATCAATGCGCACCACGCCGTCGATGTCGGGTGCTTGACTGGCCAAACGGCCAATGGCTAGGCAATCCTCGGTTGCGTCTTCATCAACCAGGGCCCACCTATGTTGGCCAACCATGTCTTGGTGTTGGTGACGAGAAATCTCTTGCTGCAATGTCATCACGGCGTGTCGCCGTCTAGCTGCTTCACGGGCTGGAACCTGATCGGACATATTGTACGACGGCGTGCCCTCTTCGCGTGAATAGGTAAAGACCCCGACGCGATCGAGCTGGGCGCGTTCGAGAAACCGGAGTAGTTCATCGATGTCGTCTGGGGTTTCGCCGGGGAAGCCGACGATAAACGTGCTGCGGATGGTTGCATCGGGCATACGGTCTCGAATGGCGTCGAGTAGGCGAAACAGGGTGCGTTGTCGGTAGCCGCGTTTCATGGCGCGCAATAGGCGGTCCGAGACGTGTTGCATCGGCATGTCAAAATAGGAGCATAGGCGGTCCTGTTGGGCATAGACGTTCAACAGGGTAGGGCGGATCATGGAGGGGTAGAGATACAGAACACGTAGCCAGTCGCATGCCGTGACCTCTTCGCTAAGACGCGTGAGCAGTTGCGCCAAACCTTGCCGAAGGCCAATGTCGACACCGTATTCCGTACTGTCTTGAGCCACCAGAATAAGTTCACGTACGCCCATCTGGGTAAGTTGCTTGGCCTCCGTCAAGATTGAGTTGATAGGGCGGCTTTTCAGTCGCCCCCGCATTTTAGGAATAATGCAGAAGGTGCAGAGATGGTTGCATCCTTCGGCAATTTTTATATAGGCTGTGTGTGATGGCGTGGTTTGAATACGGACGTCATTTGCCTGATACAGATAGACGTTATCGCTAAGATATTCTCGGCGCGGCACGGGCGTTTCGAGTTGTACCAAAACCTCTGGCATTTGCTGAAAATGTCCCGTGCCAACTAGCACATCGACTTCGGGGATTTCGCGCTGCAATTCACTGCCATAGCGTTGTGCTAGGCAACCAGCTACGATGAGTTTTTTCCCAGCGTATTGGGCTTTGATCTCAGCCATCTCTAAGATATGTTCAATCGACTCTTCTTTGGCGCTCTGAATGAAGCCACAGGTATTTACAATAAGATAGTCGGCGTCGATCGGATCCAGCGTTAGCTCATAGCCGCTGCCAAATAATTTTCCCAACATGACTTCAGAATCTAGCAGATTCTTCGGGCACCCCAGGCTTACAAGTGAAACTCGCTTTCCGCCTGCTGCGGTATGTTTGTCCACCTCATGTCCTCATGATAAATCGTCAGGGAACGGTCGTCTATACAGGTTGCAAGCGTACCTGCAAACCGCGTGTTTTTGCAACTATATGACGGGTTGCTGTTTAAGTACTGGCCCATTGCATGGCCTGGTAAGCGGCACCCAACCCACCGGCATCCGTACCACAGGCTGCCGGAACAATGGAGAGGCTGTCATACACCTCGGCAAAACATCGCTTGCGCATGGTTTCTTGCATGCTTCCAATAAAGAGGTCAAAAGCCTGGGCTACGGCGCCGCCAATGACCACACATTCGGGGTTTAAAAGATTGGCAAAATTTACCCCGGCAATGCCGAGGTAGTGCCCGACTTGTTGATAAATGGTGATGGCGTGGGCATCGCCTTGACGAGCCGAAGCGGCGACCGCTTTTGCCGTAACCTCGCCATAGTAGGGCGCCGCCATACGGGCAATTGCCGTGCCTGAAACAAACTGCTCTAAGCAACCATAACTGCCACAGCCGCACAACGGACCGTTTGGATCAACGATGGTGTGCCCTAGTTCTCCTGCATAGCCGTGCGCGCCGTGGAGAATAGTGCCATCAATAATAACCCCTCCGCCCACCCCGGTGCCAAGTGTGAGCATCATGATATGTGTCATACCGCGCCCAGCCCCTTGCCACATTTCGCCTAGTACGGCCGCATTGGCGTCGTTTTCGATGGTGAAGGGGACATCCAGGTATTGGCTCAAGATGGCGCGAAGGTCAACATTCCGCCAGCGTGGGAGGTTCGGTGAGCGCCGTACCCTACCGTGTGGGAGGTTTAAAATGCCTGGCACACCAAAACCGACTGCTTGTAGATGGCCGGATGAGGCTAACTGATGTTGCAAATACCGGATTGCCTGCACCATACTCTGCGCCACCAGCTCGGGCTCATCCTCAACCTGAGTGTTGTCCTGCACCCGCGCCAGGATGTGTCCATCGGTAGACACGGCAATCGCTTTGAAGGTCGTACCACCCAGATCCATCCCAATATAAAATATTTCGGGTGTCATTAACTCTCTGGCTCCATACTTGCCTAATGTTACTAATATTAAATGACATCTCCCTTTTCCTTAACTATTATGCAGGAAGTCAAAGATTGCTTCCACATTGACCGTTTTGGCGACATGCAGTATAACCAGGCATAGATTGGACAGACAGTTGATATGTCATTTGATAGCGTCATAGATTATGAGGAGCGCGCGATGGACAAGAAACACGTTGTGGGGACCGGCGGGGAGTTATTGGTCCACCAACTACTAGCGCAAGAGGTCGAATACGTCTTTACTAACACGGGCAGTGCGGAGGCCGGGTTTTTCAATGGTCTGTTGAGCGTGCCAGGCGTGCAACCGATTTTACTGTTGGCTGAGTCGCTGGTTTTGTCAGCCGCAGATGGTTATGCCAAGGCAGCCGGACAACCGGCCTTTGTTAATGTGCATCTGGCGGCAGGAACGCGTCAGGGTTCGGGCCAAATGCAGAATGCGTATTTTGACGGCACTCCGATGGTGGTCACGGCAGCGATGCGCGACGCCGGTTCATTTGGCGACCACAATACGTTGGGTTCAACGGGTGGTTTCTCGCAGATGGGTACGGTCGAGGACATTAGTAAACGGCGTTGGGAGGTATGGGATGCGCGCGGCATTCCTACCGTGACACGGCGCGCGTTCAAGGAAGCGATGACGTTGCCGAGAGGACCCGTCTATGTTGCCTACACGAGTCAGGCATTAGAAGAAACCGAGGTTGAAGGCGTCATTCAAGCGGCCGATGCCCCCCATATGGGCCAAACGCCGGATGATGCGGTGGTGCAGGCTATTTTTGACGCCCTGTTGAATGCCGAGAAACCCTTGCTGGTGTGTGGACCGGACGTGCGTGCGGCCGGCGCCGAGCATGAGGTTATCAATCTTGCCGAACGTTTGGCGTTGCCCGTGGCAACCGGATTTTTTGACTACGGCAGTTTTCCAATCCACCATCCCAATTACATCGGCCAGGTGGAGAATGTGTCGGAAGAGACTTACGATGTGGTGTGCTGCGTTGGCTACCGGCAGAACACGCGTGGTATCCCGGCTGACCTGCGCTTCGGCCAGGCTGGAATGATTATTGGTTTGGGGCACGACCCGGCGATGTTGGGCAACACGTTTGCGCTGGATCTGACGGTTTGGAATGATGTGCGTCATACCTTACGGGCGATCAATGGTCTGTGGAAAGAGGCACATGCGAGCCAGCCGCATATCCGCAAGCGCATGGCGGAACTTCGCCAGCAGGGCGAGTGGCGGGTAAAGCAGCAGCAAGAGCAAGCGGCTGGACTGGCATCGGAAAAACCCATCAGCCCCGATTATATGGCGCATGTGGCGAGCCGTGTGTTGCCGGAAGACACCCTTGTGGTGTCGGAGAGTTTCCGCAACGCCGATCACCTGATGCCATTCGGCTTTGACAAGGGGCAATGGCGTTTGATTCGTACCTTTGGGGGCTCTCTTGGCTATGGCATTGGCGCCGCGGTTGGCGCCCAGCTCGGCGCGCCGGATCGCCCGGTCGTGTGCAGCTTGGGCGATGGCGCGGTGATGTACAGCTCGGGTGGTTTTTGGAGCATGGCGCGCTACAGTTTGCCCATTTTGACTCTGGTTTGGAATAACCGCAATTATCAAACCGTGCGGACTAATTTTGCCGCCTTTGGTGGCGAAATGGAGAAGCAGAATAAATACCCTGAGGTGTATCTCGGTGATCCGGATATCGATTTTGTCATGCTCGCCAAGTCACAGGGTATCGAAGGTATGAAGGTTGAAGAGCCGCACGAACTGGAGGCCGCTATGCGGCGAGGTGCTGATGCGACTGCCGCTGGTGAACCTTACCTGCTTGACGTGCGGGTGTCGACGGTAGGTGCCGGCGCCGATTCGACCTGGTATCAGGAATTTAAGTTGCGTGGGTGAGTTTCGGACAGCGCCAGGGACATAGAGGCTCTGCCTGGATGGGGTGCGAGCCGGAGGTTTACTCCCCTGGGCAGAGCCGATCATCGTCTGCGACGGTACACGAGGCCATCTGTGAGGAGGTGGGAAGCATGGACGGAACGTCTCTGCGTGTGGAAGGAGAGGTGGGTAAACCTCAGGATTTTGATTTTGCTGCCTTGGCTGCACTGCCTGGCCAGGTGCCGGATATCGGCGCCCTGATCCCGGGTCGTGAAGGCGGTGGGGTATGGCTCCGTTCGCTTTTGGAGGCGAGCGTCGCCCAACCTGCAACGCGTCACATCACCTTGCAGGCCACCGATGGAAACTTTTCCGCCAGTGTGCCGCTGGAGGCCGTCGTGGATCGCGCTGTGGTGGTCTATCGGCTTGGTGATGATCCGCTACCTGCGGATAAGGGGGGACCAATTCGCTTTCTTATCAAAGATGTGGAGGAATGCACCATTGGCGAAGTTGATGCCTGTGCTAATGTGAAGTTTCTTGGGGTCATCCAGTTGACTCAGGGGCCAGGGATTGATACGCGCCCGACCACGGCCCGAGATCATGAGGCGTTACATGAATAGAAGGGCACGAGCATCTGGGATGATGTCGCTCCTAAACGATACAGGGCTGAGTGGGGAAACCCAGCCCTGTGCTGCAACCGATGACCGGCATCAATAGGAAGCGTTCCATACCCTTTATTAATGCTGGGTGTCGGGTATGAATCTATCATAAATAAGCGAAACCATTTATGAAACTCGGTATTGTCTCGGATATCCATGCGGAGGCGCAGGCATTACGTCGTGCAATTGAGGATATGCCTGCGGTTGATCGCCTATTTTGTGCTGGCGATGCGGTGAGCGAATATCGGTTCTGTCCGCAAACCGTCGAGTTGCTACAACAGTACAACGTGCAGTGCATCCAGGGAAACCATGAAAAGGTACTGTTCGGTGGGGCGAATCAACATTATCTTGAAAAGTGTCAGGCGCAATACGATGCGCAACTGCTTGTCACGCTTGCTGCGGCCCCGACCACG
>JAPULM010000199.1 GCA_027294925.1 bacterium | reverse complement strand
TTCTCAGCGAGCACAATACGGCCATTCTCCATGATGTAGCCATGATGGGCAATGGTGAGGGCCATAGCGGCGTTCTGCTCCACCAGCAGCACGGTCATGCTTTCCTCGTGGTTCAGGCGCTGGACAATCTTGAAGATTTCCTCCACCAGCATGGGCGCCAAGCCAAGGGAGGGCTCGTCCAGGAGCATCACTTGCGGACGCGACATGAGCCCACGGCCGATGGCCAGCATCTGTTGCTCGCCGCCCGACAAATAGCCGGCCCTGACATCCTTACGCTCAGCCAGCCGCGGGAAGTACTCATACACCAGCTCGATGTCTTTACGAATGCGACTTTTATTCCGCTGTGTATGCGCCCCGGCGATAAGATTCTCCTCCGTGGTCAACAGTCCGAAGGTACGACGCCCCTCCATCACCTGGGCAACACCCCGCTTCACAATGTCTGAGGGTTCACGGTGGTCGACGCGGACGCCATCGAGTTCCACCGAACCCGCGGTTACCTCACCACGCTCAGGTTTCAAGATGCCAGAAATGGCTTTTAGGGTCGTGCTTTTACCGGCTCCATTGGAGCCCAGGAGGGCCACGATCTGTCCCTTCGGCACTTCGAAGGAAACACCACGCAGTACCAGAATGGTGCGATCGTAAACCACTTCAACGTTATTCAACTTCAGCATAGAGATCCCGACCCTCCTGTCACAACACTTACTTCCTCATCGCCGCATCTTTGAGTTCAGCCAGGACGACATCACGATAGCCCTGGAACCAATCGGTGTGCTTGACCAGCTTGCCACCTTTGGTCTGGTAGAGCTGCACCCAGCCGCCACCTTCGTGATCCTGTGGGGTCACCGTCATCGGCGGCAGAAAACCACCTAGGGTGAAATCCTTGATGTGCTCATAGCCCTTCCTCACCTTCTCGCCGGTGACTGGCAGGCCGTAGTTCTTGATCGCCAGACGGATGCCTTCAACGATGAGGGCGGATACGAACACACCGCGGTTGTAATAGACCCCCCCGACGATTTCCGGGACCTTCTTCCCTTCGTCCTTATACATCTGGATGATGTCCTTGATGACCGGGAAGTCGCGACCGACACCGGCAAAATGCATACCCAGATACCCCTCGGCGGTATCCCAACCGGCAGCGATCATATCAGGCTCACCAGCGCCCCACACCAGGCTGATGATTTTACTGAGGGGATAGCCGTTCTTTCTGAACTCTTTGATCGAAATAGCCGGCGCCTTGCCAAATAAGTGCGACACCACGTAGTCGGCCCGCATACGGCGGCTGATGTCCAGGATGGCCGAGGCCATCTCGATACCCGGCGGAGGGATAGCGAATTCGCGGCACTTATAGCCTTCGAGTTTGCAGATACGCCGTACAATCGGCAGCGGCTCACGCCCGGCAGGGTTGTCATAGTAAATATACGCTACCTTACTATCCTTCTTAGCGCCTTTGTCCTTAATGAACTGCATCGCTGCAGCGCCCTGCGACCAGTAGGTCGCGGCCATCGGAAAGATGTACGCGAAACGCTCGCCGTCCGCCGCGTCCGCCCGGCCGAAGCCCGGTGTTATGCCAGGGATCTTGTCCTCCATATGGCGGGGCGTCAGGGCGTAGACGATAGGCGTGCCATAGTCCCACGTGGCGACAGCGCCGGCGTGTTTGACCCGCTCATAGGCTTCTATCCCGCGGTCCACCTTGTAGGCGTGCTCCACCTCGATGTAGCGCAACTTGTGGCCCATGACGCCGCCTTGCTTGTTGACCAGATTAACATTGTCGATGATGCCGGGGCAAAGAACCACACCCACAGACCTGGTTGGCCCGGTGCGGTCACACTGCCCGCCAATGACAATTTCATGGTCCGCAAGCGCCGGCTGAATATACACCATACCTAGTACAAAAATCAGCACGAAGCATCCAACTACCAATCGACGGATACGCATGGAACTCTCCTTCTGTTATTAGTGAAAAACCTATGCCACCCCCACCCTAATCCTCCCCCGTCAATGGGGAGGGAAAAATCAGTACGAGAAGGGCCACAAGCGGAAATACCGCTTCACATGCTCCCACATCCGCGCCAATCCCGCCGGCTCAACGACGAGAAAGATAATAATCAGCGACCCGAAAATCAACAGCTGAAAATTGGCCAGAAAGTTTGCCGCACTCTGGTACGAAACCCCTAGGAGGCCTTCGACAATACCAGGGATAGTCAGGTCCAGAGCAATGGGCAACAAGCGGATAAAGATCGCCCCCAGCACCGCCCCAAGGACGCTCCCGAGCCCGCCGATAATGATCATGGCGAGATAGTCAATCGAGATCGGCAGTTCAAAGTTTTCGTAGTTGGCTATGCGCAGATAGTACGTATACAGAGCCCCGGCGACCCCGGCATAAAACGAACTGATGGCAAAGGCCAGCAGTTTGTATTTGAACAGGTTCACACCAATGATCTCGGCCGCAATATCGCGATCGCGAATGGCGATGAAGGCCCGCCCAACCCGCGAACGCACCAGATTTTGCGCCCCATAGTAGGCCAGCAGGAAGAACGCCAGAATGAGGTAGTAGCGTTTAAACTCGCTGTTGAACACGAAGCCGAACAACTCGGGAGTATCGACATAAATCGACGACTGCGTGCCGCCACTAATCCACGGCACATGGTTGATGACCCAGGGGATAATGAGCTGCATGGCCAGCGTGGCGATGGCCAGATAGAGACCTTTGATGCGCAGAGATGGAATGCCAAATAGCGTCCCGACCAACATGGTCGTGATGCCGCCGGCGGGAATGCCGATCCAGAACGGCATGCCATAGCGGCTGGACAGAATAGCGGCGGTATACCCGCCAATCATCATGAAGGCGCCCTTCCCAAGGGAAATCTGCCCGGTATAGCCGACCAGAATATTCAGGCCGATCGCCCCAATGGCCGACAGCAAAATCGTATTTGCAATACTCCGCGTGTGCTCATTCAACATCAACGGCAGCACCATCACCAGGAAAACCAGGGTGATCCAGTTGGTGGCCTTGGCCAATGGCAAGGTATAGAGGGCCATATCGCCCTCATAGTTCGTCTGAAAGATCCCGGATTCACGGTTAATCATAATCGCTATACTCGCTCAATCGTTTCATGTCCGAACATACCGTACGGTCGAATAAACAACACCATCACCATCAGCACATAGGGCACAAAATCCTTCGTGCCACCGCCGACCAGGGGATCGAAGTATCCTGCCGCCAGGCTCTCAACCACCCCCATAATCAGGCCGGCAAGGATGGCCCCACCAATACTTTCCAGGCCCCCGAGAATAACCACCGGAAAAACCTTTAGTCCGATCAGATTCAGAAACGTGTCCACCCCGATCTGATTGCCCCAGATAATGCCACCAGCCGTTGCCGCCAGTCCGGCGATCGCCCACGACAAGGCAAACACCTGCGGCACTTTGATGCCGACCACCATGGCGGCCTGCTGGTCATCGGCCACCGCCCGCATGGCGACCCCCATGCGGCTGCGTGTGAAGAATATATAGAACACGACCAGGAAGACGATGGCAATGACCGCCGCCACGATATTGATAGGAGAGATGAATACTGAACCGATGATATAGGGATCAACCCGCACCGGTAAAGCCAACTCCCTGGTTTGCACCCCCCAGAGAATCGTCACCAGGCCTTGCAACACAAAGGCCAGCCCGATGGTCACCATGATGACCGAAATCACCGGCTGTCCGACCAGCGGACGCAGGATGACGCGTTCCAGGAGAAACCCCAGGAGCACCATACCAATACTCACAATGATCAGCATGAACCAGAGTGACACGCCCAGATCCACCATCGTGAAGGCAGCGACATAGCCGGCAAACATCACCAGGTCGCCCTGGGCAAAGTTGATCACCGCAGTCGCCTTGTAAATCAATACGAATCCCAGCGCAACCAGGGCGTACATCAGGCCAACGAGCAGGCCGTTGATAACCAGGTCGAGAAAAAATTCCTTCTCCGAATTGAACATATAGGCGATCACTAATAACCCGATACATGCCGCCGTTATGATCATCGGCTTCTTGTTGTTACTTCCCATTCCGCATCACCTGCATAGCAGTCAAGCCCTCAATTCATGTTCACTGTCGCCCACTTCAGGTCGAGACCATCGTCTCATCCACGCTCCGGATGGCCAGCTTCGTCTCCATTGTCGCCTGCCTACCGTCCTGGTAGGTAATCACGGAGGTGACGGGCACCTCATCCGCATCTGAGAACAATGCGTCAATAATGTCTTTATACTTCTCCATGACAAAACCCCGGCGGACTTTCTGCGTCCGGGTCATTTCCTCATCATCCGCATCGAGTTCTTTATGAAGCAGGACATAACGCCGAATATGCATAGCATCTTCAAGATCACGATTGACGCGCTCCATCTCCTGGCCAATAAGATCATAGATCTGGGGTTTCTGAGCCAAATCGGTGTAGGTGGTATAGGCGACCTGGTTGCGCTCGGCCCATTTCCCGACATTCTCCATATCGATGTTGACCATGGCCGCCACATGTGGTCGGTTCTGCCCGAACGCCACCACTTCCTTGATATACGGACTGAACTTCAGCTTGTTTTCAATAAACTGCGGCGCAAACTTGGTGCCGTCTGCCAACGACGTCACGTCCTGGGCGCGATCAATGACCACTAAATGGTCATTCTGATCGAAAAACGCCGCATCGCCCGAGTAGAACCAGCCGTCTTGAATCGTGTCCGCCGTCGCTTCCGGATTCTTGTAGTAGCCGAGAAACACCGTCGGTCCACTCACCAGGACTTCGCCATCATCCGACAGCTTCATCTGAACGTTGGGGAATGGCCTCCCAACCGTGCCCAGGGCCACCTCATCGTCGCGCTGGACGCACGTCACGCCTGTCTCGGTCTGGCCGTAAATCTGCTTCAAATTAATGCCAAGAGCGCGGAAAAATAAAAACACTTCGGGGCCCAGCGGCGCACCACCGGTGTAGGCGTAACGGATATGACGAAAGCCCATCTGATCGCGCAACGGACCAAACACAAAAAATTCACCTAAGGCGTGTTTGAACCGTTGTCCCGCTGGTATGGGTGTCTTTTCCATCTTGCGGCGAGCCACCTCGTACCCAACAGGCATCAGCCTATTATAAATCCAGCGCTTAATAAACGACGCGTCCTCCATCTTCACCTGCACTTCCGACACCAGGTTCTCCCAGATGCGCGGCGGTGCCACGAGGAAGTTCGGGGCGATCTCCCGGATGTTTTCCTGTACGGTTTCCGGCCCTTCGGGACAATTGACCGTGAAGCCATCGATCAACGACCCGGCCAACGACCAAAATGTATCACCGATCCAGGCCGGTGGCAGATAAGCCATTGTTTCATCTGACGGATAGTACGGCTCGACGTCATGCATGCCTTGCACAGCCGAAATCAGATTGGCATGCGAGAGCATGGCGCCCTTTGGTGTCCCAGTCGTTCCCGAGGTATAGCCAATCAGGGCGATGTCGTCCGCTTTACCCGCCGCCACCAGTTCCTCGAACAAGTCAGGACGTTCCTGCGCAAGTTCACGTCCCTGCGCTTGCAGCTCCGTGTAACTAATGAGCATCGGATCGTCGTAGTGACGCAGGCCCTTGGGATCATCGTAGATAATCTTGCGGATATTTGGTAGGCTGTCCTTACTATCCAGGATCTTATCAACCTGCTCCTGGTTCTCCGCCAAAACCATCACGGCATCCGAATGGCTCATTACGTATTCTAGCGGCTTGCCGATCGAATCCTGATAAAGCGGCACCGGAATACCGCATAGCGCCTGCACAGCAGTCATCGCCCAGTACACCTGCGGGCGATTGTCACTCATGATGGCAAGCTTATCATCAGCCTCAAACCCCAGAGCCCTCAAGCCCAGGGCAAAGTGCTTCACTTCCTCCAGGTATTGCGCCCAGGTCCACTGCTGCCAAATGCCCTTTTGCTTTTCCCGAATCGCAATATCTTGCGGGCGCTGACGCACATTCCTCAGGAGAAATTGAGGAAGGGTTTTCTCCTCAGCCATGCCTTCTATCCTCCTTACTGCTACGCACGATTATTCCGTTGCCGGCGCACCCAAATACGCCTTGATCACATCAGGATTCTCTTTTATCTCGTCCGGCCTTCCGTCAGCAATCTTTTCCCCTAGATCGAGCACCACCACACGCTCCGAGATATCCATGACGACACCCATATCGTGCTCAATGAGGACGATCGTCGTTCCCAGCTCCTCATTGACGTCGATGATAAACCGAACCATATCCTCCTTCTCTTCCAGGTTCATCCCCCCCATGGGCTCATCAAGAAGCAGAATTTCCGGTTCAGCCGCGAGTGCTCGACCCAACTCAACGCGCTTTTGTAAACCATAGGCCAGCGCCCCGACTAGCCGCTTGCGCAGCGGCTCAATCTCGAGAAACTCGATGATATCTTCCACCACGCGTCGGTTTCTCACTTCCTCACGCATGGCCGGTCCAAAACGAATTATCGCTGCTAAAGCGCCTGTACGCATGTGAACGTGACGGCCTAACATGATGTTATCGAGCACCGTCATACCCTGGAACAACGCAATGTTTTGAAAGGTTCGCGCAATACCAAATGTAGCGATACGACTGGGAGAAAAATGCGTGATGTCCTGACCCCTCAGGGTGATGGAGCCTCGATCCGGATGGTAGAAACCACTCACCATGTTCAGAAGAGTTGTCTTCCCAGCGCCATTTGGGCCAATGATTGAAATAATCTCACCGCGCTGAATATCTACACTGACCTTATTCACCGCCACGACCCCGCCAAAATGCTTGGACGTGTCTCGGACGCTCAGAACGACCTCTCTTGCCATAGGGTCTCCCCTCGAGTTTCTACTGACTTTCCGCACGGCATCGCGAGGGAAAGAGCCAAGCTCACAACCCCTATACTGCTACAATTAGCTTTTTTAATAGAGACCATGAAAGATGTAGGCATATCAGAAGGTGTTTATACGACAGACAAAAACGCCATGTCAAGATCAAAATTGCAGCGGTCTTGGTAATAGGAGAGCCGGCGATGCAACAACCTCGAGTAAAATGGGACAATCGGATCAAGACACGAGAAGCGTTACCAACGGGGAAAAGGCACATCTTTTGGCAACAAAAAGAACCGCTAATGTTGCGTGGAATGTTGCCTAAGGCATGCTGTAGCCGTTTCCAGGACGGGATAGCCAGGCGACAATCGCCTTGACTTTACATGCTGTCTCCCGTACAAAAGATTACACCAACACCGGGTGCCAACACATAGAGAGGGAGAAATTATGCCTGAACAGCCCTTAATTTCAGCTGATTCGCACATCGTAGAACCTGCCGACCTGTGGTCAGCTCGATTAGATAAGGCGTTTCGGGATCGTGCACCGTCTTTTGTAATGAACCCCGAGGGGAAAAAGGGATTCTATTTTATCTGTGACGGTCTCGAACCGCGTTTGATGTCGAGCGCCTTTGCCAGCGGGGTAAATTCGGAAGATTTGCTCGCCTATCACCAAAACACCTCTCTGGAAGATGGCCGCGCAGGGGCTTGGGATCCCGCCCCCCGGCTGGTGGATATGGCGCTCGATGGTGTGCAGGCAGAGGTCATTTACACCAGTGTCGGTTTTGGTCTATTAGGCATGACGGATGGCCCCTTCCAAGCCGCCCTGTTTCGGGCCTATAACGACTGGTTAGCCGAGTTTTGTGGCTACGCCCCTAGCCGCCTGGCAGGCTTAGGTATGATTCCCCTACTCGATATCGAAGCCGGCTGTCACGAACTCCGCCGCTGCGCCAAACTCGGCTTACGCGGTGCCCTTATTATGGCCTCGCCGCCCGTAGGGCACTCATTTGCCAGCAAAGCGTATGATCCCTTCTGGGCAGAAGCAGAAGCTTTACGGATGCCGGTCAGTCTGCACGCCACGGCCGGGCATGGCCCTGAATCGAAAGATAAGACGCGCTCGCGCTACCAGATCAAAATGTGCGCCCCGCATGAAATTCAGCGCTCGTTCATCGACATCCTGTTTTCAGGCATGCTAGAGCGCTTCCCCAACCTCAAGCTCGTGTCGGCAGAGAATGATATCGGCTGGATTCCGTACTTTCTGTATTCCGCCGATTACTACTATCGCAAATATCTCCACTACGAACCCACCGAGCTGCAGATGCCGCCCAGTGAATACTGGAAACGTCAGGTCTATGCGACATTTATGGACGATGCCATCGGTATCGAGATCTGTCACCATGTGGGCGAGAAAACCTACATGTGGGCCTCGGACTATCCGCATACCCAATCGACCTGGCCGCGTTCACGCGACGTCATTGCAAAAAATTTCGTAACTGTCTCGGACGATGTACGCCATAACATCACCTGCCGTAACGTAGCTGACCTGTACGGTTTTGATGTGGGAGAGCTTGCGCAGACGGTCTTAGGCGTGGATACGGCAACATCCTGTTAATCTACATCGTCCGAACCTACGGCGCACCCTCACCGACAACGATACCGGCGTCTCGTAAAGCCGCTATGCGAGACGCGTCGAACGACAACTCTCGCAGGACCTCCCACGTATGTTCTCCAACCCGTGGCGCAGGTCGACGATACCCAGCTGGCGTGGCCGAAAGACGTGGCACTGGCGCATGCATCTGAACCCATCCCAACTCTTCGTCAGGCAACGCCTCAAAGATACCCCGCTCTTTGACATGTGGATCGTCGATTAGGCCAGCGATATCATACACTGGTGCAGCCGTCACCGAGGCATCGGCAAATGCTTTGAGGGCTTCCTCCCGAGTCTGTTTCGCCACCCAGCCACCGACAATCGCATCAACTTCCTCACGATGTTTAACACGCGACGTATTGTCCTTGTAGCGCGGATCATCAATCATGTCTTCGCGACCGACAAGCCGGAACACACGTTCTGCCATTGCCTGCACCGATCCGGAAAGCGCCACCCACTTGTCGTCACTTGTTTTGTAAACATTGCGGGGAGACGCCGTATTCGAGCCGCTTCCCACCCGTTCCTTGAGCTGTCCTGTCGTCGTGTAGGCCGTTGCTTCCGGCCCTAGGATCGAAATAATCGGCTCGAGTAACGACAGGTCAATCACCTGTCCAGGCGCTTCTCCGCGTTCTCTAGCGCGTACGGCCGTCACCGTGGCGAAAGCCCCATACAAACCCGCAATCATGTCGGCAAGGGCAAGCGGCGGCAGGACAGGCTCGCGGTCAGCAAACCCCGTACGGACTGCGAATCCGGACATCGCTTCCACTAAGGTGCCGAAGCCCGGACGCGGTGAGTATGGCCCTGTCTGCCCGAAGCCGGAGACACGGACAATAATAAGATCTGGGTTTAGGGCATGCAGGGTATCAGGCGCTAATCCCATTTTTTCCAGGGTACCGGGCCGAAAGCCTTCAACCAACACATCAGCCTTAGCTGCCATGTCGCGTATCAATTCCGACGCGCCCTCAGCACGGAAATTAAGCCCCAGGCTGCGCTTGTTGCGCGCATAAACCTTCCAATATGCTGAATAACCGCCTTCTTTCCAGGCACGTAGGGGGTCGCCATTGGGCAAGGGCTCGATCTTTATCACATCCGCGCCATGATCGGCCAATTGTAGCGTGATCATGTTACCCGCCACCACGCGGGACAGGTCGACCACCCGCAGCCCATTAAGCATGCCCGCGAAGTTCGGATCAAATGATTTCCGTTCCATCTTCAACTCCTCATGTTCATCTGTACCATGATGCTCACCCGCAATCCCGT
>JAPULM010000198.1 GCA_027294925.1 bacterium | reverse complement strand
CGTTGACTGAAAGCGGTTTGCACGGCTCCCGCGATGTCTACATTCACTGGGCGCAAGAGACGTTTGATCAGGCCGGTATGGTGCGCGAATATGTCAAGTGGGACTACGAACTGCGCAACTATACGCAGCTCGAATCGGTGGTAGATCGGGCCTTGGAAATCGCCATGGCCGAACCGCGCGGACCCGTCTATCTTACGTTGCCACGTGAGGTGCTGGGCGAAACCCAGGAGCAGTTTTGCATGACATCGCCGTCACGCCGCGATCTTGGCGGACGACTCTACCCGGATCCGCAGTCGATTGAAGCTGCCGCCAACCTGCTGGCCGCGGCCGATAATCCGCTGATCATCACCGGCACCTCGGGTCGCAATCCGCAAACGGTTGGGCATCTGGTGGCGCTGGCGGAGCGCTTTGCCATCCCGGTGGTAGAATTTAGCCGCCGCTACCTGTGTTTTCCCACCAATCACCCGCTGCACCTGGGCTATGCGCCGGACCCGTTGTTGGAGACGGCCGATGTGATCCTGGCCCTTGATAGCGATGTGCCATGGTTCCCCAGTGTGAAGAATCCGCCAGAAAGCTGTAAGGTCATCCACCTAGGGCTCGACCCATTTTATAGCGCCTACCCAATTCGTAGCTTCCCGTGTGATCTGGCCATTCGGGGTGATTCATCGGTTGCTGTGCCGCAGTTGACTGAAGCGCTAGCACCGTATTGCCAGGGCGCCCAGGATCGTATTGCAAGCCGTTTCGCGCGTCTGAAAACCATTCATGAGCAGCAACGCGCCGCCTGGCGGGAGAATCTGGACAACGTGCGTGACGATTCACCGCTGGACCCACAGTGGGTGTCACACTGCATCAACAAGATCAAAGATGACGACACGATTGTGGTCAATGAATACGATCTGGTGCCGACACAGGCCGATTTTACACAACCGGGTACGATTTTCGGTAACTCGCCGGCCGGCGGTTTAGGCTGGGGCTTGGGGGCTTCGTTAGGCGTTAAGCTGGCGGCTCCTGACAAGCTGGTGATTGCCACCCTGGGGGATGGTAGTTATATGTTTGGCAATCCTACCCCCTGCCATTTCGTCTCGCAGGCGCAGGGGCTACCGACGCTGACCATTGTCTTCAATAATCGCGTTTATAATGCAGTGCGCCGCGCCAACCTCGGCATGTATCCCAACGGCTGGGCGGCGAAGACTAATAATTTTGTCCTCAGCGAACTTGAACCATCGCCAAATTTTGAGGTCTTAGTGACTGCCAGCGGTGGTTACGGGGAGCGCGTCGAGCAGGCCTCTGAGGTGCAGCCGGCCTTACAACGCGCCCTTAAAGCGGTGCGAGAAGAGGGCCGCCAAGCGGTGTTGAATATGATTTGCAAGCATCCTTGAGAAACTTCTGCCCCCCCTTGCATCTTATTATTCAGCAAGCGATCGCACCTTCGTAGGTGGCGTTGACGACGGTTTTAATGCCGCCCCGGACATTGAGGTCGCCTTCGATTGCCATCTGCTGCGGCTGGCAGGCGGCTACCAGATCATCGAGGATTTTGTTCGTCACAAATTCGTGAAAAATCCCAATGTTACGGTAGGCATTGATATACAGCTTGAGCGACTTTAGTTCGATGAGGTGCGCATCCGGCGTGTAGGTAATGCGCAAGGTGGCAAAATCCGGTTGCCCCGTCATCGGGCAGACACAGGTAAACTCGGGGATGGTAAAGGAAACGCTATATTGACGTTGCCGCACCAAATTGTCCACCACGGTGATGGACGGGAGGTTGAGTGCCTCAACATCGCTTGTCGTGGCGACTGGCGGCATGGTCGTCTCTCCTGTTCAAGATGGATCAACTTTTTGAGGCTTTTGACCCTCTTCATCTCGGCCATAAGCATGGCATGCCCGATTCGATTGCGCAATATCCTTCGATAACTCACGAGGGGACAGAGCTGCAAGACCGGGCTTGCAAATGAGGGGGATTTCATGCTATTCATAGCCTATACAGTCTAAGATACACCCTAAGATTTTTTCGCACCGTTGTGCGTATGTTATTTTATTGGTGGCTTGCTTCGTTGGCGCTCGATGCTCTTGAGAAAGGAATCTCTGCATGGCTTTGGGACTTACACATTACGGACTTTCAACCGACGAGCTGCTTGGCGAGACGACATTCAAGGCAGTTCTTGAGGAACGCATGCGCGTTTGGGAAGAGTTAACGGCTCGTCTCACCGCCAAAGATGGGGCCGGCAGTATCATGATCGAGGGGGCGCCTCTGGGCGATCATATGGCCGGCAGCAAGGGCGTCAAGTACCTGGTGAACCGGGGGCCGTGTTTTGTCCACGTCGATCCCATCAACGGCTACATGCTCGGCCTTGATCCGGCGACGGATTCCATCCGTATGATGGGACGCCGGCCCTACTCAGTGAATAATCTGACCATTTTGCTCGGCATTCACGATCCGAATGACGACCTGGTGGCCTCGTTTGAAGAGATTTTGCAACGCGTTCGTCTGGATCTGGTGCAAGGCTCACGTAAGGATGAACTCATTGCCTTGGTCAATGATACGGCCCATATGTCGATGACCTCGGCGTTTAATGCATTCTTGATGTTGCGGTCGAATGGCTCTAATGTGGAGCGTGTCTACAAAGACTGGATGCCAAGCGGGGTGACGCCGTTTGATGTGATGGCCGATTGGCTAAAGGTGTTGGGCGAAGCTTCGGTTTTCCTGGCGGCTTATTTTCGTCGCAAGTACCTGAAGCAGGATTTTATTGAACCGGTGGCGGGTAAGGATTTTGTGACCTCATTTGTCGATCAACTTGGCGCTTGCGACAGCAGCGCCAAGCGTGACCTTCAGCTACGGATTCTGAACCGCTTGCTTAACAACATGCCCTATCATGATCCCGGTAACGTAAGCACCTATGCGGGTGTGGTGGTGGCGTCAGGCGGCTCCTCTCCTTGGCATGTCTATGCCGCTGCGGCGTCGGGCTTATGGGGCCGCGACCACGGCGGCGCGGCGCCCTTTGCCGGTGGTCAGATGCTGGCCGCTTTGACAGATGTCGGCATTGATACGGATGAAAGCAAACTGCACAATTGGTGGAACGTCTGGCTCGACAAGTATGATGCAGCGATGGCAATTGGCCACCGGGTCCTACGCAGCCCGGACGGCGACCCACGCACGCTTGGCCTGCTTGATGATCTCGACGAGGAATTTCCGGACAATGGGCATCCCTTATTGCGTTTTTCACGTGTGCACTACAAAGTTGGCGTGACGGAGATTCTGGAACGCCATCCGCACATGGGGTTTCAGGAAGCCAATGTCGATGCCTATTCGTGGGCAACCAAGGTGATGATTGGCCTGATTCAGATGAAGCCTGAGCATGTAGAAGCCAGTTTCCTGGCCTTCTTGCTGTCGCGTATTGTCGGGGTGATGAAGGAAGATTTCTGGTACCGCTTACCGAAGAGCACCGTTCTGCGTCCAAGCCCAATTCATTGGTGGGAGGTCGATCCGGATCTAGCCAAGATTGCCGCGGCGTAATCCACCGAAGGTTATGATCCACTGCATGATAAACGGGAGAACAAGATGGCGTACGATTACATCCTGGTCGAAAAGACAGAAGGCGTTGCGATTCTGACCATGAACCGGCCTGAAAAGCTCAACGCGATGAATCGACAGCTGACAGCTGAGTTACATGATGCTGTATTGCAAATGAACGCTGACGATGAGATTGGCTGCATTGTGATCACCGGCGCCGGAGACCGCGCTTTCTCTGC
The DNA here is from genome assembly GCA_027294925.1 of bacterium. The sequence goes on along the minus strand of JAPULM010000198.1, from coordinate 6,269 downwards.
TGGCGGCGATATCCATCAGCAACTGGAGGACGATCGGCAGTACACGCAGGAGGAATTGGACGCAAAATCGGCGCTTCGCAGCCAAGGGGGTTATGAAATCAGCGCATCGCCTAAGCCGACGATTGGGATGATCAATGGCTTGGCGTATGGCGGCGCAGGCGTTTTATCTTCCTCACTGGATATGCGGATTGGATGCGAACACGCTAGTTTTCGCTTCCTGGCCGCCGCCTACGGGCGGATTAATAGCACCTGGACGTTGCCCAATCAGGTCGGTTGGCCAATCGCCAAAGAATTGTTGTTCACCGCCCGTATTGTCGAAGCGGAGGAGGCTCATCGTATTGGCCTTCTCAATCATCTGGTGCCATGCGGTCAATTGCGGGCAAAAACCATGGAGATTGCGGGCATGATTGCCAATAATAATCGGGCTGCCGTTGTGGGTGTTAAAGAGCTGCTGCTGCGCGATATGGGCTGTAATCTGCAAGCGCAATGGGCCAATGAACGGGACTATACAATGAATGTGGTCAGGGGGGCTAAGGCAGAGGACGCCTTTCCCGAATTTATCGCCCGTAAAGGACGGCCGCTTTCGTCATCAGACGGCACTACTTAATAGGGCAGAAGGGACGCCTGTACGCCGTACTTAACGGTCAAGCCGAAGCGATACTTGGAGCAGGATGGATTATGGCTAGCACATTGGATGGTATTACCGTACTGGATTTAACCGAAGGACAGGCAGGCGCTTATGCAACCATGTTTCTGAGCGACCATGGCGCTAGAGTGATTCGGCTGCTAGATACGAATGCCAACGCATCTCGCCACGGCGGCTATCTGGTCTGGGATCGAGGCAAGGCGTGTGTCCGCTTGGACTTTGCTCAGCTGCAAGCGCCAAGTTCTGCGCAGCACCGCGAAAGCCCATCAACCTCACAACAGGTGTCCGCTGCTTATGAGCGATTGATCCGCAGCGCCGATGTCCTGGTGGAGGATTTTGCTCCTGCTTCAGAACGCCAACGCATGGTCGACTATGAGTGGTTGGGTCATCTCAATCCGCGTCTGATTGCCTGCTCCATCACCGCTTATGGCAAGCACGGCCCTCTCAAGGATGAGCCTCCGATCGACGATCTGGTCATGTCTCGTATGGGTATTGTGGGGAGCATGCCAGGCTTCCGGCCAGCCCCTGTACACGTGATTCACCCCCTCCCCAGTACGGGTGCGGCGTTATTTGCCACCCTGGGGATTGCCGCTGCCCTGCTAGCCAGAGAAAAAACGGCTTTGGGCCGTCAGGTGGAGACTTCGCTGATGGCGGGGGCCCTGCTGTATCACCCCAAGGTCACCGGTGAGCACTTGGTGTCGCGCCCGTTCCAAACGCATCCCGCCGGCAGCGCGCCGTTCTACAGTGTCTACGAGTGTGCGGACGGTAATTGGGTGCAGCTCGGATGCGTGCATGAGGGGTTTATTGATATCGCGGCCGGCCTCATGGGCATTACGGAGGTGCTTCAGGATACAAGATTTGGCGGTGGGCGCCTGCCTAAAACCCAGGAAGCAGACCTGGAGCTACGCACCATTGTGGGGAACGTCATCAGCACCCGCCCCTATGAGGAGTGGGCAAAGCTGTTCGAAGAATCCGATGTTCCCTTTGCAGGGGCTCGTCTGACCGATGAGAGCATGGATGATCCTCAGATCGAAGCCAATGAGATGGTGATTGAATTGCAAGACCCTGAAGTGGGGCTCATTGCGCAGATGGGGGTGCCCATCCGGTTTTCGCAAACCCCCGGTAGGGTCAAAGGACCAAGGACATTGCCTGCTGCCGCGGCCGGTCATCTACCAGATGATTTAACCGATGTGGCGTCGTTGGCAGCGGGACAAGATATCCCATCAGAGCCGTTTGCTCCACCGCTACAAGGCTTCCGCATTCTTGAGATCACCAATCTCATCGCCGGACCGACCGGTGGCCGGCTGCTTGCCGACCTGGGCGCTGATGTCATCAAACTGGAACCCTTAACGGGTGATATTTCGCGCCCTATTGGCCGCACCTACTTCTTCAATGTGAATGCGAACAAACGCTCTATTTCAGTCAACACGCGGACGCCGCAAGGTAAAGAAATTGTACAAAAAGTCGCGGCTTCGTGCGATGCGCTCCTGGCCAATCTGCGACCACATGCCACGGAGCGCATGGGTATTGGACCGGAGGTCGCCCCCAACTTGATCGAGACCCACTTGACAGGCTACGGCTGGACCGGGCCATACGCGCGTCGGCCCGGCATCGATCCCCTTGCACAGGCGCTGATGGGCATGCAACGCGCCCAGGGCGGACCGGAAAATCCGCCGGTGTTCCCTGCTCAGCTAGCCCCGACCGATTATACCACCGGGGCGATGGGCGCCATTGGTACGGTTCTCGCGTTGTTCGCCCGCCAACGAACCGGTGTGGTGCAGCGTGTCGACACCAACCTGCTCAACGGTGGCGTCGTCCTCAGCTCGGAATGGTTCACGCGTTACCAGGGTAAACCCGTCCGCCCGCTTGCCGATAAGGGGCAATATGGCCTCAGCCCCTTTCATCGTCTATATGAGGTTAAGGATGGTTGGATCTATGTGGTGGCGGAAACCGAGGCCGAGCGACGCGCCTTATACCATCTTCTGGAGCGTCAGGACTTGCTGGGTGACGATGCTGAGTCGCAGGCAGGATGCCATCCAAATGATACGCCGCCAGCTCATCAGCTGGCCCAATGCTTTGCAACCCTGGCTTTGGATGAAACACTTACGCGTTGCGCCGCGGCCGGTATTCCTTGCGCGCCGGCTGTCGCCGGTGACAGCGAAATTTTCCTCGACGATCCGCATGCTGCAGCGAATGACATGATCATCACCTATCAGCATCCTGTTATGGGGCAACTGCGAGTGGCATGGCACTATGTGCAGTTTGGCAACACAACGCCTACGCCGGGAAAACCAACGCCATTGTTGGGTGAACAGACCCAGGCGGTACTGCAGGAGATCGGTTACAGCGCGCAAGCCATCGCCGAATTCTTTGACCAAGGGGTGGTCAAAACCGAGACGCCAAACGGGATCGATTAGCCTTGTAAAGACATTATGGAGTAACATATGCCGCTTACCGGACAACGTCATCAGTGGACGGTCGAAGCTTATGATCACCTGGTGAGACTGGGCATATTCGAGGCATGCCATGTCGAACTCATTCAGGGAGACATCTTGACCATGCCCCCCATGGGTAGTCTGCATGCCATGACAGTGCTACGGCTGGCGGAAGCGTTGCGGCCGATTTTTCCACTTGCAGCAGGTTATTTACTTAGACAACAGATGCCGCTTCGTCTTCCGGCCTTTGACACCGAGCCGGAACCGGATATCGCTGTCGTGGCGGGTACACTCGACGATTATCTCGATAGCCATCCTGCGACGGCGTTACTCGTTGTCGAGGTGGCTGAATCGTCGCTTGCCTATGATCGCGATGTAAAGGGTTCACTCTACGCGCGCGCCGGCATCACCGACTACTGGATCGTCAATTTGATTGATCGTTGTCTTGAAGTGTTCCGGCATCCTGTAGGCATGGCGCACGAGGGTCACTATGACACGCACCAGACGCTCACGGCGCCAGCCACCATTACGCCCCTTGCGTCATCCGGGCACGAAATGTCTGTGGCCGCCTTGCTGCCGCCGGAAGTATAGGTCTGTGCGGGATGGCGGAATGTTCACCACTTACCGCTTTTCATGCCATTGAAGAACTTTCGAAGGTCGATGGCTCTGTTGTGGGACATCGCTTAAAAGAGAGATTGTACCGACACGGAGGCTAAGCGCATGAGGGCGCCTGGAAAGATACCCATATACAGGACACCAAGCACCGTAATGGCTAACGTTGCGATAACGGTAGGCGATAAGTCGGCTACGTTTGCTTCGCCATCCGGCGCCTGCATGTACATGGCGATGACGATGCGTGCGTAATAAAACACCGATACCACACTGGTCAGCATGCCCAGGATAGCCAACTTATAATAGCCGGCTTGTACCGCTGCGCTGAACAGGTAAAACTTGCCGGTAAAGCCGGCGGTTGGCGGGAAGCCGGCGAGGGCGAACATAAACAGCGCCATCACACCAGCCAGGCAGGGATTTGTTGAGCCAAGACCGGTGAAATTGCGTAGCGCATAATGCTGCTCTCCCGCCTTGGTCACTGCCATTAAAACCGTGAACGATCCGAGTGACATCAGGCTGTAGGCCATCAGGTAATACAGAATACTGCTTGCCCCCAGCGCATTATATGACGCCAGGGCGACAAAGGCGTAACCGGCGTGCGCAATACTCGAATAGGCAAGCATCCGTTTGACGCTGCGCTGGGCCAAGGCCATCAAGTTGCCGACTAGCATGGTGAGCGCCGCTAACCAAACAAACGTATAGGTCCATTCTTGAATCGCGGCATGGCCGATAAAACCCTGATAAAAAATGCGTAGAAAAGCGGCAAAGGCCGCCGCTTTGGGGCCGGCGGTCATAAAGGCAGTGACGGAGGTGGGGGCGCCTTCATAGACATCCGGCGCCCACATATGAAAGGGCACCGCGGCAACCTTAAAACCCAGCCCAACGGTTAGAAGTGCCATGCCGGCCCAGAATAACGTCGGTATGTCACCTCCCTTGAGGGCGCCGCCGAGTTCCTGCAGGCTCGTCGTCCCATAGGCGCCGTATGTGGTTGCAATACCGTACAGAAAAATAGCTGACGAAAAAGCACCGAGCATAAAATACTTGAACGCCGCTTCCTGCGAACGCGGTTCGGTGCGCATCAGCCCTGCCAGGATATAGGTGGCGATGGACAAGGTCTCGACGGCAAGAAAAATCGTGATCAAATCCGCTGCTGCTGCAACGAACATAAAGCTTGCGGTGGCAAACAGCAACAGGGCGTAATATTCGCCATTATTGAATCCCTCCCGGCGTGTATAACTGGCGGATAAGAGCACGGTGAGGACTGCGATGAGCAGGAAAATAGCGTTAAAGAACGAGCTCAGGTTGTCCGTCACCGCCATGTGCATCAAGACAGACTGCGGGGTGTCGATAGGCCCTAAGGTGCTTAAGAAAGCAATGATGAGCCCAATGACAGCTACCGTTTCATTCAAGAAGCGGCCACGGGGGGTCAAAAACAGATCCAAAACAAGGATCACCAGCCCTGTCATCAGTACGATAAGTTGAGGCAGGAGGGCAATTGCTCCCTGCCACAACGCCGTTGCGTCCATGCTTTCCATCCTAGTACTGCATCCTGCAATTACCCCACCCGTTCGGCGCGGCTGAATCCGTTGATTGCAAAGATAATCCAACGTTTAGAAACGCTCAATGACTTGTGCTTGGACTAATTTCGCATCAAAGACAAGCTGTCGATATCAACCGTCTCTTTCGAACGGTAAATCGTCAGTAAAATGGCCAGGCCGACCGCCGCCTCGGCGGCTGCTACCGTAATGCTAAAAAACACAAAGACGTGTCCGCTAATGTCGTTGAACATCCGGGCATAAGCGATAAAACTGAGGTTGACGGCGTTGACCATGAGTTCAAGCGACATCAACATGATCAAGGCGTTGCGGCGTAGTAGAACGCCAATCGCACCCGTCATGAACAAGATGGCGCTAACCACCAGATAATAGGACACAGGTATCATCGCGCTGACTCCAGTCTTAAGATGGATTTCGTCTTGCCAAAGCCACCGCGCCAATAATGGCGACAAGCAAGAGAATCGAGGTCAGCTCAAAAGGCAGCACATAGGTGCCAAACAGTTTAGCGCCAACATCCTGTAGGGTACCAAAGGCTTCCGGTGCATCCGGCAAGGCGGCGCTGCTGCGAGGACTCAGCGCATTGCCAATTCTAATGACCAGAAACAGCCCGATCAGCGTCAAAATACCCCATGCAGGAAGGCTCCCTTCACGTTGCAAGGCTTCTTCTTGTAAATTCAGCATCATAATGACAAACAGAATGAGAACCACAACTGCCCCGGCATAAACCAGCACTTGAATCGTTGCAATGAAGCCACCCTTTAATAAGACGTAAAAGCCGGCCAGACAGAGCATGGTGACAACCAGATAAATCGCACTATTCATCGGGTTGCGATTCCATACCACCATGATGCCACAACTCACACTAACGATTGCAAAAATCCAGAATAAAAAAGCTTCCATCTGTGTTATCTCTTGTCCGGTCAGGTTACCAACAGAACCACAATAGCGGTCACAAACAGATTGAGCAGGGCAAGCGGTAACCAGATTTTCCAGCCCATGTGCATGACCTGATCATAGCGA
>JAPULM010000197.1 GCA_027294925.1 bacterium | reverse complement strand
ATCTCGCCCACCAATTGGCCTATCAGCTACGACAGATGCTGTATGGCAAAATTCAGAGTCTGAGCTTTGCCAATCATGATCGCACTCAAACAGGCGATTTGATGTCACGTGCGACCGCTGATGTGGAAGCGGTGCGTTTATTTTTTCAGTTTGGCTTACCAACCATTCTGAGTCTGTTGCTGACGGGAGCCGGGACTGTGGTTGCTATGGCCATGCTTGATTGGCGTTTGGCGCTCATCGCCCTTGGCAGTTTCCCGTTTTTTCTCTGTGTGGCGGGTGGCATTGGCCACCTCCTACGGCCCTTGCAACGTCACGTGCAGTCGTCTACCGGGTCTTTGGCGACGGCTTTGCAAGAGAGCTTGGCGGGCATCCGGGTGGTGAAAGCATTCGCTATGGAACGGCGTCAAGTACAAGTATTTACCGGTTTGGCACGTGGCTTGTATGATGCGTATCTTCTCGTTGCACGCACGCAGGCAATCAATTTGCCTCTGCTTACGTTTCTGCTGTCTCTTGCTATTGCATTCGTCTTGTATCTTGGCGGGCGGCAGGTAATCGCTAATGAAATGTCACTGGGGAGCTTGGTGGCGGCGACGGGCTATCTGGCGCAACTAACGCAACCCATGCGTCGTTTGAGCTGGCTTACCGGGATGGCGTCTCGTTGTCAGGCTGGCGGCGAACGTTTGCTCGAGGTCCTGGATACAGTTGCCGTCGTCAAGCAGCGGCCTGATGCTTACCCTATGCCCAACGTGACAGGGCGGGTGCATTTTGATCACGTCGCATTTTGTTATGCCAATGGCGTGCCAGTACTGCGGGATGTGAGTTTTTCCGTCGCTGCCGGGCAAATTGTTGCGTTACTGGGTGCGACAGGCAGTGGTAAAACGACGATTGCGCAGTTGATCCCGCGTTTTTATGATGTTACTGAGGGCCGCATTACGCTTGATGGCATCGATATTCGAAAGGTGCGGTTAGACGACTTGCGAGGTCAGATTGGTATGGTGATGCAGGATACGATACTGTTCTCTACTACCCTGCGTGACAACATTGCCTACGGTCGTGATGATCTTAGTCTTGATGACATTATAACGGCGGCGAAGATGGCAAATGCGCATGACTTCATCGTTCAGTTTCCCGACGCATATGAGACCTGGGTGGGGGAGCGTGGCGTTACGCTGTCTGGTGGGCAACGACAACGCGTTGCGATTGCCCGTGCGTTGGTTCGCAATCCGCGCATTCTCATCCTCGATGACGCCACTTCTAGCGTCGACATGGAAACCGAATGGGGCATTCAGCAAGCCTTGAATAAGCTTATGGCGGGACGCACGACGTTCGTGATTGCGCATCGACTGCGGACGCTAAAACGAGCTGATCTTATTTTAGTTATTGAGGACGGTTGCATTGTTCAACGCGGAACGCACAATGACTTGCTGTCTCAGCCGGGATTGTATCAGCGTTTGTATGATGTGCAATTGCGCGAGCAGGAAGTCTTGTTTGGCACGCATAATACAAAAGAACTTTTGTCCAGGCACATATGAGCCGACGGCATCATCGAAGGCCAGCAGCTTTGGCGGATTTGCCTGATATTAATGAACAAGACAAGCGCCTTGGGAAGGTGTACGACGTCCGTGTGATGAGACGGTTGTGGCCATTTTTTGCTCCCCACAAGCTGATGTTGGGTAGCGCGGCGGGCTGTATGCTTGGGGTGACGCTCAGCCATTTGCTGGCCCCTTTTGTCATCAAAGTAACGTTGGATGATTATATCACCACGGGAAATGTGACGGGATTGACCATCATGGTTGGCATCTATTTGGCCAATGCAATACTAGGCTGGCTGGCGCAATACGGCGAAACGTTGTTCATCGCACGTATGGCGCAACGCGTATTACTGGCACTGCGTCAGGCCCTATTCCAGCACCTCATGCGTTTAGACACCGCGTTTTATGATCGGCAACCAGTCGGTCGCTTAATGTCTCGCGTACAGAACGATGTTGGGAGTCTGCAAGACCTGTTTGCCAGTGGTTTGCTGAATGCGATCGGCGATTTGCTGATTTTGCTTGGTATCATGGTGATTATGTTGTCGATGCATACCACGCTGTCTCTCATCACCTTTGCTGTACTGCCTTTTGTGGTGCTCTTGACTGCCTATTGGCGCATTCATTCGCGCCGTGCGTTCCATCGAGTGCGGACGGCGCTGGCCTCCGTCAATGCACGTTTACAGGAGAATATTTCTGCCGTTCGGGTTATCCAGAGTCTGGTTAGCGAAGCTTATAATCTCAGGCGATTTAGCGCTGTAAACCAATCTCACTTTGACGCTAACATGTATGCCGCGAGGCTTTCCTCGCTATTTTTTCCGACCATTGAAATTGTCAGTGTGGTGGGGATTGCACTGGTGGTTATTTTCGGTGGTCCAATGGTGCTGGCCGGTAGTCTCAGTACGGGTGGTTTCGTTGCCTTTATTCTCTACATGCATCGATTTTTCGACCCCATACGCGACCTCAGTTTCCGTTGGAATTATCTCCAGATGGCAATGGCGGCCGGTGAGCGTATTTTTGCCCTGTTGGATGCGGACGTCGACATTAAGGAGGCAGCGCAGCCAGTCTTTGCACAGCTTCGTGGCGAGGTGGAATTTCGCCAGGTAAGTTTTGCCTATCGCCCAGACATCCCGGTGTTACAAGACTTGTCGCTGCATGTTCCGCCAGGTCAACATCTGGCGCTGGTTGGGCCGACAGGCGCCGGCAAGACGACGTTGGTAAATCTCCTGGCACGATTTTATGACGTGGTGGACGGTGAGGTCATGATTGATGGGATAGATGTGCGCCAACTGTCCCTTGAGGGTTTTAGGCGCCAGATCGGCCTTGTTTTGCAGGAGCCGTTTCTATTTAGCGGTACCATCCGTGAAAATCTCCGTTATGGGAACCCGCATGCCAGCGATCAAGCAATTGGTGAAGCTGCACAGGCCATAGGTGTGCACGATCATATTATGCGGCTGCCGAGCGGCTATGACACCGATGTACACGAACGTGGGGGTCTGTTGAGTCACGGCCAGCGGCAGCTGATCAGCTTTGTTCGAGCCCTACTCGCCGATCCTCGCATTTTGATTCTTGATGAAGCCACAGCCAGTGTCGATACCGAAACCGAGCGTGTGATTCAGTCAGGTTTAACGACGCTCTTGCATGGGCGTACGGCTTTTATTATCGCGCATCGTCTGTCCACCGTAAAGCATGCCGATCGTATCATTGTTTTGCAGCAGGGACGCATCGTGGAGGATGGCACACACGACGAACTGCTTCGGCAACAGGGGCCTTACCACCGTTTGTACGCGATGACCTATGCCGGCATGGAGCACATGCAAAGCAGCAGCCCTTTCCAAGCCCATAGCTAAGAGGTTGTATAGACGGTTAGAGGCCTACGGCTTGTCCATCGCCGCGAGGATCGGAAGCCCCCATTAATATCCCGCGTTGCGGGTCTCGCACGATCAGTTGCACTTTACCATCATAGACCCCAGGCTGACGCCATGCTAGACGGTGTCCTAGGGCTTGTAAATCGCGGCCCGTGGCGTCGGGCATCGCCGCCTCCAAACGTAGCTCCATTTCCGTATCCAAGCTGGCGGGATCGGTGCCGGGAAAACTCCACCAGCGTGGCGCCTCTACTGCAGCTTGTGGGTCCATATTGTAATCGATGCGATTGGTGAGAATTTGCAGGCCACACTGGGGTTGGAAATCGCCTCCCGGTGTTCCACCGATGATGACTGCTTGATCGTCTTGGGTAACGAGATAGCAGTTCAAGGTGTGCATGGTCCGTTTCCCAGGCGCGATAAGGTTCGGATGGCCGGGGGCGAGGCTGAAGCCTCGCCCGGCTCGGTTGTTGAACAATATGCCGGTCCCTTCAGCAACGTAGCCGGAGCCAAAGGCATTGGATAAACTGTGAATCCATGACACACTGTTGCCTGTACCGTCAGCGACGCAAAAGTATGTCGTGTCGCCGTCAACTTCAGCCGTTTGCAATGTCGTTAGGGCTGCATTGACGCGGTGGCGATAGATATCGTTGCGTCGTGCATCAGCGTAAGCTTTCGAGATCAGTTCTTCAAGTGGCCAGTCGATGCACTGTGGATCGCCGGCCAGGCGATTTCGATCAGCGTAGGCAATTTTTTTCGCCTCTGTCATCAGGTGAATAGCCGCCGGGCTATTTTGACCCAAAGACGCTAGATCGAACCCTTCAACCAGATTCAACATTTCCAATAACAAAAAGCCTTGTGACGGCGGACGGGTTTGAAACACGGTATGCCCACGGTAGGTTGTCGAAATCGGGTCGTACACATCGGCCTGGTGCCGGCGAAGTCCGCCTGGCTGAACAATCCACCAGCCGCCTGCAGGCCCTGCACCATACAGCGAGCCAGGTCACCCTGGTAGAATTCTTCAGCACCCCCGGTAGCGACCAGATGAAGCGAATGCGCTAGATCGGGGTTAACTAGGCGGTCCCCCTCGCCGGGTACTTCCCCCTTGGGCAGATAAATCGATGCGGTGGGGGAGAATTGTGCCAGTTTGGCTGTGTTCTGGGCGAAACTTCTGGCCATACCTGCTGGGACAGGGAAACCGTCCGTGGCATAGCCAATGGCGCGATCAAGCAA
>JAPULM010000196.1 GCA_027294925.1 bacterium | reverse complement strand
CTTTTTTTCCAATCGATATGCAAAGCGCCGGATTGCATGTAGGGCAGAAGATGATGAGGCTCTACCCTACTTCATCCTGATTCGCTTGTCCAGGCGGCAGCCCGCCGGGGTCAGGTCTAGCTTTGTTGCATGAGGGAAGAGGTTGGAGACCATTGGCCTTGAGTCCCCGGCGTGAACGGCGTCAGTCGTTGCCGCATTGTCGGCAGTATTCGTAGAGGGCCATCGCGGCAGCAGTGGCGGCGTTGAAGCTTTGCGGCAAGCCGTAGACGGGAATCTCGATGACGTCGTCGAGTTCGGCCAAAATGTCGTCGGTCAAACCGAGGCGCTCATTGCCGACGACGAGGATGGAGCGGCGTTCAAACACATACTGATGAATATTTTGCGAGTGGTAGCTTATTTAATAAGTAGGCGTCTGCTTGATTCCAGGCCTGGGCTGGCGAACGAGAGGGTCCGGCGTCGCACGTCGGTTGCAGCACGCCAAATGGGGTTTCGATGGTATCCGTCATACAAGTTGCCCCAACCCAACTGCCATGTCCGGGTGCGAACCTTGGACTACTTGATAAAGTACCCTGCAACTTTCCACTTGCCGTCCTGATCACGCATGGGGGTAATCGTCTCGATAGCAGATTTCTTGTTCTGAAAAGACGTTTGATATTGCAGGACGACATATTCTCCATCAGGTGCGCCAGGCAGCTCAGTCATCAAGCGTTTGGATGCGAGTTGTCTGGATTGGACCTTCCCCAATGGCCGTCGCACCGCAGAGATGGCCTGTTGCCACTGCGCCGTAGTGACAGCACTCTTGAAATACGCTGCTGCCGTCCCCCAACTTTCGGCATATTGTTCGGTGTCCACTTGCGCCAACCATGCTTGAGCGGCTGCCACCGCAGCGGTCTCCTTTTCCACCTTACCTCCAGCAGCAAAGCAAACTGCAAGGCTGCCAATGGCAGTCAGTACGAACAGGCTGAGTAGGGTACGCTTCATGTTTGTCTCATTTCCTCATTCGAAGTTGATGCAAATGGAACCGAGGTCTGACCTACTCTTAAGCTTTCCACGTCTCCTGGGTAGATGGCAAGGACTCGTCGGTTTACCCCCCCCTCGCGTGCTATAACAGCTCCAGTAGCCGGAAGCGGGCGATCTTTGCCGACGACGTCCGGGGCCACTCGTCTGCCGTCACGATGCGTAAGCGCCGCGGCACCTTGAATGGCGCCATGCGCGTGTGCGCCCAGCTCCGCAGCTCCTCAAGCGTGAGTTCCGCATCGTCAGCAAGCTCGACGAAGGCGGCGGGTATCTCGCCGCGGCGGTCATCGGCAATGCCAATCACCTGCACGTTGAAGACCTTGGGGTGATCTTTAAGCACCCGCTCGATCTCGGCTGCCGCCACGTTTTCGCCGCCCACCTTGATCAAATCTTTGACCCGGGTCATAAACTCGAAGCGGCCGTCTGCCCGCCGATGTAACACATCGCCGGTGCGCAAGTACCCATCGGGGGTGAACAGCCTGGCCCGGTCGGCATCGGAAACACCTTCGTAGTCGAGAATGATGCGCCCCTTGAACCAGGCTTCTCCTGTCCCTTCCCCGTCGATCTCTTCCTCGCTGTCGGGGTCGACGAGCCGTAGCTCGAATCCGGGCAGCGGGTAGCCGCACGTCGTCAGCTGAATGTCCCGTGGATCGCTGGCGAGCGTCGTAACGGAAATGCCCTGCAGCTCAGTCATGCCGTAGATCTGCAAGAAATGTTCATAGCCGATACGCTCAATAAGGATCTCAATATCCGCCTGGGGCATGGTGGCGCCACCAAAGAATCCGACCCGCACAGTGGCAAATGCGTCGGGCTCGAAGTTCGGATCATGGACGATCTCCTTGAGCATAAACGGGATGCCGGACAGAACGGTGACCTTCTCCTCTCGACAGCTACGCACGATTGACTCGGCATCGAACCCGGCGGACATCACCAGGGTTGCCCCCTGCACCAGGGCGGCGAGTACGCACCAAAAGTTGCCGCCCACATAAAAAATTGGAAATGAGGTCAGAATGCGGTCGTCACTGCTCATCTCCGCCGCCAGGGTCGTCCAGTTCCAGATGTTGCTGATCGAGGCGTGACTTAAGACGGCGCCCTTTGGGTGGCCGGTGGAGCCTGAGGTCCAGAAGATCCAAGCTGGGTCCTCGGGTTGAACCTTGTCAGCGAGGGCCTGCAGATCCGGCGTGCCGTCGGCGCGCCCTTGAAGGTCTTCAAGAGAGAGCGTCCCCGCAACAGGCTCGCCCTCGATCAGCACGATGTGCTCGAGGTCCGGAAGTGCGGCAATCTCCGCCCGGTCATCTCGACCGAGCTCCCCACCGGCGATCTCTCGCAAGCGCTCGAGATAGTTGTTGGTCAAAAACCGAGGTTGGGTGAACAGCGCTCTGGCGCGCGCCGTTTTCAGCACATAGGCGGTCTCTTCTGCTCTGAAGCGGGTGTTGACGGGTACCAACAGCACGCCCAGCAGCGCGCAGGCGTATTCGACAAACACCCACTCCGGGCGATTCGGTAGCCACACCGCTACCCGGTCTCCCGGACCGTAGCCGATTACTTGCAACGCCCGTACGATACGCTTGACCTCTCGGCGCAGCTCGGCATAGCTGTAACGTCGACCGTCGGCCCCGACAATGGCTTCCTTCTCGGGTACGGCCGTCGTGGTCTTGATAAACGCTTGCGCAACGGTTTGAGGGATATCGGCCATCGATCCTTCCTCCGCTCTGCGATTCGAGTGGGTCGCCAGCACGCTGCCACTGGCTCGCGCCAGCGCTGACCAGTATACCCTATCTAACGCATTTTTCTCACTGGGTCAACCGTCGCTGTCCCGCAAGCTCCGAGCATTCAGCTCCTTCTCCGGGATCACAATGGGCCTAGCCCGAAGGGTCATCACGGCACTACTCGCAACGGACAATAGCGGTGGACGCCTGAAAAAATTTGCTTTAAGATGTCCATCCGGTTCGTCGCCTGGCGACACCACTGAGCATGGGCTGTAGGGTAGTGTGAGAAAGAGGCTGTGATAAGGAGCAAGGATCATGAGCTGGGGAGCCATCACCGACGAAGGACTTGCTGCTGCGGCCAGCCTGATCGGCCAACCGCTGCGCCGCGACCGCATGCAGTGGATTTCGGCAGCCACCCGAGACGCCATCCGTCATTTTGCCTGGGGCATTGGCGACAACAACCCGCTGTGGTTCGATGCTGCCCATGCGGAGGCCTCACCTTGGGGCACCATTGTCGGCCCGCCCTGTATGCTGTATGGCGTTGACTCGACCATCGTGGCGCCGAAGCTGCCCGGCGTGCAATGGATCTACGCCGGAACGGAGTGGGCCTGGTTTGACCAGATCCGTCTCGGGGACGACTTTCACGTTAAAGCCAAGCTGCTGAGTCAGAAGATCAAATCCGGGCGCCGATTTTCGACCTGGGTCCTGCAAACCGGCGAGATCCAATACCGCAACCAAAACGATACCCTGGTGGCCACGGCGCTGGGGAAGTGCGCGCGGACGCCGCGAGGCGACGCCCTGCAAGCGGCACAAGGGGAAGGTGCCACCCAGGGGCACACGGCGCATCGCTATACGCCGGACGAGCTTGAGGACATCGAGCGCCAGGTCCTCGCTGAGCCACGGCAAGGTGCCGAACCCCGCTACTGGGAGGACGTCGCCGTGGGGGACGAGATCCCAGCGGTCGTCAAAGGACCATTGAGCGTCATCGACATCATGGCGTGGTACTCGGCGACGCAAGGCGCCCTCCACTACGGCGGTGCACACGGCGATGCGGTGCGCTACCGCTTGCGCCATGCGGACTATCACATCAACCCCACGACCGGAGCCAAGGAGGCCGCCGGGCGCGGTCACCTGGAAGCCGCGACGGGCCGGGCCGTCGGCATGGGAGGCGTCTACGACGTCGGGCCGCAACGTATTTCCTGGGCGCAGCACATGCTGACGAATTGGATGGGCGACCACGGTTTTCTGCACCGCTTGGCCGTATCAGTTCGTCTGCCCAGCCTGGAGGGCGACACCATCTGGTGGCGGGGTACCGTCGAGGACAAAACGATTCGAGACGGCGTTGCCATGGTGGAGATTACGGTTGAGGCAACGAATCAAACCGGGCGACGCTCGGCATATGGCTCTGCGACCGTCGCCCTGCCCTCTCGGGAGTACGGCGCCGTTCGGTTACCGCTTGCCAACGAAGGTGCCGAGTCATGACCCGGTAGCCAGACTCGCGACGGATCGGGGCTCTCGCTGAGACCTCTATCTATGTCGATGTCAGCAGCCGAGCGACCTACTACGCCGCGCGGTGGTTGGACATGCTGGGCCTCGCCAGCGGTCAGCCCGTGGACGGTGCCAAGCCGCCACAGGTAACGGTGGTCAGCGGTACGACTGACGGGCCCAGGACGCAAGACGTGGCTGATACCTCGTGCGTCATTCGGCTGTGGGATTTTCAGGTGGGCTATGACGGGTCGGGTTTTCTGGCCAGTGCGGTATCCGGCGCCTCGACGGTCATCGGGTTCCCAGGTCGACCCTGCGTCGCGCTGCCCGCAGACATACCGGAGAAATGGTGCGGGGCTTACGGCGTCATTCTCGCCTTGGCGGAAGCCTGGCAGCGGCGCACGGGCGTGGCCATCGAGCCGGTTGCCTACGACGTGTCAGCGGCTGATGTGTTGCGTGCCTTCGCGTTACAAAACGCCGGTAGCCGCGAGGAGATGGTCAAACTGTGGCGACGCAATGGCCGCATTCCGGTCGAGCACGGCGGCATTTTCCCCATGGGTTTTTTTGCCTGCCAAGATGGCTATGTCGCGCTGCTTGGCCGCTCGCGTCGCGACTGGGTGAACATTCGTCAGGCTTTAGGGAACCCTGCCTGGGCGGAATCCGAAGCCTTTGCCGACCCGTTCAAACTGGCGCGCAACAGCGCCGAGGCCGACCGGTTATTGGTTGAGACGTTGCGGGCCTTCACTCGGGACGAACTGCTGCAACGCGGGCTCTCCTGCAATGCCGTCATCGCGCCAGTCTTTTCGCAAGCCGAAGCCGAGACGCGAGACATTTTCCGACACGACTTCGTCACACCCGCCGGCCCGGCCATGCCATTTCTCGTGGGGAAACGCGGCGCCACCCATCGTGGTAACGGGAGCGTCTCGCCTCCGCCGCGCTCTGAGGCCGCCGGTCAGTCCTCGTCAAGACGCTATTTGCCACTCGCAGGGTTGCGCTGCATCGAGCTCTGCTGGGTGTGGTCCGGGCCGCTGGTCGGTCAGACGCTGGCCGACTTGGGGGCCGAGGTCATCAAGGTCGAATCCCGCGACAGATTCGATCTGTACCGCACCCGTGGGCTCGAGTCGCGTCGTGGTGAAATGCCCGAAGCGGTCAGACTCGAGTCGTCGTTGTATTTCCATAGCCTCAATCGCAACAAGGTCGGGATGACTGTCAACCTTAAAGAGGCGCGAGGTCTAGACGTCATTAAACGTCTCATGGCGTGCTCCGATCTGCTCCTCGACAACTTCACCGTGGGTACGCTCGATCGGCTCGGCCTGACCGAAGCGGTCATGCGCGAAGCAAATCCCGACCTGGTCGTGATTGACATGAGTG
>JAPULM010000195.1 GCA_027294925.1 bacterium | reverse complement strand
CACTTTCGGCCAGTTACTACCAGAGGTCCAAGCGGAGCATGCGAGGGGACATGGATAGGGCTGTATGCTAAGCTGGCGCTGACCGAACCACCGTGACGAGTATGGGAAATCATAGGCCAGTGGCTGGAGGCGGTACAGGGTCCGATACCAAGCAAGACTGATTAGCGACGGAGGCGATGCCGTATGCCAAAGAGGAATCATGATGTCGGAAGCGAGTGATGTCGTCATTGTGGGTGGAGGGGCAGCCGGTTGTGCTGCGGCCTATTATCTGGCCCGTGCCGGTGTCAATGTGACGTTGGTTGAGCGTGAGGGAGTGGGCTCGCAGGCATCCGGCTATTCAGCTGGCGGGGTCAATCCGTTACATGGATTCCTTCCGGTTCTACGCCCGCTTGCGCTGGCCTCGTTTCGGTTGCACCTGACGTTGTGGGAGGTACTCCAGAGTGTCACCGGGCGAGACTGCCACCATCGGATCATCTCGATGATTAGGATGGCCGATGATGAAACTGCTGGATCCGAGTTACAGGACATGTTAGAGATCTATGAAGCAACCGATGGGTTTTCCGCCCACTGGCTGGATGACAACGAATTGCATGCCCTAGAGCCGCGACTGGCTGCGCATATCTGCCGTGGCCTGTATCTCCATGGTAATGGCGTCGTTGATAGCCAATTGTTCACCGTGCTCATGGCAGAGGCAGCAGAACGAGCGGGTGCGACCCTACGGACAGGCACAGTGCACAACCTACAGCGTTCAAAAGAACGAATCACTGCAGTGATATTGGAGGATGGCGTCATCTCCTGTGATCACGTCGTATTGGCCATGGGTGCCTGGTCCAAAGCCGTTGAACCCTGGTTGAATTGCGCCATGCCTATCGAGCCCATGAAAGGGGAAATTTTACGCATGACGTTGCCCGGTCCTGCGCTCGAGCACGACATTATCGCGTCCGACATCCTTCTCTGTAGCCGTCCAGGACCACAAGTCTGGTGTGCCTCTACCGAAGAATGGAAGGGGTTTGACCGGAACGTGAGTGAGTCAGCCCGCCAGACGTTACACCATAACGCAATAGGTCTGATGCCGGCCATAGCAGAGGCCCGACTCGTGCAGCAAACGGCCTGTCTGCGCCCCGTGGCGCCAGATTGGCTGCCCATTATCGGCAAAGCCCCGGGATGGGATAATGCTTATCTGGCAACAGGGGGCGCCAAAAAAGGCATCTTATTTAGCACGGGCATTGGCAAGGCGATTGCCGATCTGATCACAGCAGGACACACCCTCTTGCCCATCGACCTTTGCACCCCAGAACGCTTTATAGATCAATCGCCAAGTTGGCGTGACTCCGCTTAATGGCTATTCGATCGCAACGTTGTGACAAACTGGAGGGGAATTTATGGGCACAGCAAATCTGCCTATCATTGATAGTGACGGCCATATCATTGAGCCTGATACAGAACTTTTTGACTACCTCAACGCGCCCTACAAGAGGTAATAATACGGTTCTGGGCGAAGTCGGAAATCACTACTGAGCCCCATATATTCACGAATACTTGTAACGCCTACTGCGGCGCTGAGCGCCCAGGTACGCCACTTGGTCGAGCAATATCGTGGCCGGTACGGCCGCATCGTAGCCGAACTCATTGCCGAAGGCCAGGCCGATCCCGGGGTCCTGGCCGCCTTCCGGGAACGATTTCTGTTGCGGCGCCGCGTGGTGGCGCGCGACCTCATCGAACACGGCAAGGCCACGGGTGAATTCGATCCGCATCTCGACGCCGATCTGGTGTGTGACATCCTCTTTGGCCCCATTTACTACCGGCTGCTGGTGGCGCATCTCCCCCTGGACGACGAATTTGCCGAGGCCCTGCCGCGACAAGTGTTCGCGGCCTTGCACCACGCGGGTGCGTACAGGTCGGCGCGGCCCGATGCCAACGGGTAACTGCATACCTCTCTTCCATGATAGGCACGATAGATAGACGCGATGGATACCTCGACTGCTCCGACTCATCTGAATGTGCGCGATCGTTGGCTCACCGCCGGCCTCCTGGGCATCGGGCTGGTGACGTTTGCGATTAACGGCTCGACTACCAACCTCATTCTGTCCAAGCTCATGACCAGCTTGAGGGTTGAGTTGTACCACATCCATTGGGTGATCACCGCCTTCAGTATCGCCCGCACGATTACCATCCCGGCGCTGGGTTGGTTGAGTGGCCGCTTTGGGCCTCGGACCTTGTATTTGCTCTGCCTGGGCACCTTTACCATCGGCATGCTGGGGAGTGCGTTCGCCTGGGACTGGTCGTCACTGCTGTTTTTCCGCATCCTGACCGGCGCCGGTGGCGGCTTGCTACCACCGCTCACCATGGCCATCTTCTACCAGATTTTTCCGCCGCACCAGCGCGGCATGGCGCTGGGGTTGTCGCTCATGGGCTGGTCGATCGGGCCGGCCGTCGGACCGCTCACCGGTGGCTATCTGCTGGAATTTGCCTCCTGGCGGGTGGTCTATCTCATGATGGTGCCTCTGAGTGTCCTGGGGCTCCTGTTGGGCTGGTGGCTGCTACCCCCGCTCAAGCGTCCGGAGCGTCGGCGCCTCGATCAGTATGGCTTGATGAGCGTGGCCATTGCCGTCACCACCTTCATTCTCGCCGTCAGCCAAGGACGACGCGAGGGCTGGGATTCGCAGGGGATTGTGATCCTCTTCGCCGTGGCCGCGGTGGCCACCATCGTGTTCGTTGTGATTGAATTCTGGCACCCTGAACCATTGGTCGAACTGCGCCTGCTCGCCTCCCCACCATTTCTCATGGCGGTGGCAGTCATGTGTTTGACGACCATGGCCTTTCGCAGCACGGGGCCCATGCTTCCCGTGCTCATGCAGCGTCTCCTGGGCTTTGAGCCCCTGCTCGTAGCCTGGACGCTGCTGCCGGCGCAGATTGTCTATGGCATCACCGTCCTCACGGTCGGCCGCCTCTCGGATCGTTTCTCTCCCCAATGGCTGGTCATTGGCGGTCTCCTGATGTACGCCGGCACGTTTATCGGCTATTTCGGTGTCACGGTGTGGACCACGGCCCTGACCATGACCACGTTCCTGTGTTTTCGCTTTATGTCTGAAGGGTTTATTATCTCGCCCAACAGCCTGACCGCGCTGCGGGCCCTGCCAGAACACCAGATCATCATGGCAAGCGGTCTGATCGGGCTGCTACGCAGTGTGTCCAACACCTTGGGACCGGCCATATCGGCCGTGCTGTGGGATCAAAACTACGGCCGGCATCTCCAGCACATTGCCCAGAGCAGCCCGCTCGATTCGTTGGCTTTTACCACTGCCCTGACCCAGTTCCACCACTATCTCTACTGGATGGGAGACGTCGCCACCCAGGTACCAACCATGAGTCTGGCCCTGATGGGGCGTTTGCTGTCCATGGAGGCCAGTGCCGCGGCCTGGCAGGATTACCTGGTGTGGAACGGAGTCGTGGCTCTGATCGCGATCATCCCGGCTCTCCTGGTGTACAACCGGCTGTGGAAACGCGGCAGGTCTCATAAGCGCACGTCAGCCCCAGCGCCTGTCCCGACGACGTCCGAGAGCGCCGCCAACCCGCCGGCCACCACTGCGGCGCATACTCCGGACTCAACCGCTCAAACCCCGGTCGCCACCTCCGGTGCGGTGAGCCGCCCGGGTCCAGGTATTGCCACTGTTGGGCCAGGCATCGATGCCGACGCGCTTCCCTTCAAGCTTCGAGAGATCGCCGATAGTGGTGCCGCGCTTGATGAGAAAACAGCGATGGCGGAACGCGACCATCGGGAAGACCGGTAGACCGACAAAATCCTGGCTGCCGAGCGAGGTGGCCGCGCACCGGACGCAACCCGAAAACGGGTTTACCCGTCCAGGTGCCCGCCAAGATGATACCGGTTTTCAAGGCAAGCAAGGCTGTGTAGGTACACCTCAACTCTGCGGAGCCTGTCTCCCACCAGCGATAAGGCTGTGAACAGATTCGGGGTTCTCACAGCCTTCCGATCCCTGGGCGGGTTATCTCATAACGACTACAGGCTTGAAGAGAAGGCGGCGTGACAGTGGGGCATTATAGTTTTTGCGGAGGACAGCTGTGGCAGAACAAAACGGTCTTTCCGCTTGTGTTCCTCGGTGTTGATGCCGTACAGCGCCTGAAAGCCTTGTGTCGTCAGCTGAATAGCCAGTTGCACATGGCGAGAATGAGCATAAGAAATTCAGAAGGCATTCCAGCACCAGCCCCTCGGGCAGCTAGCCAGAGTGTCTCGCAGCAAGGCGTCGCAGAGAAAATAAATCTGTCCTTTTCTTGCCCTTCTCTCTCCCCAACCGGAGGGACAGCGCGGGGTGACCAGGAGGAGTCGTCACTATGCCAATGATCATTCACAACACCACCCTTATGACAGCGGATGATGCCTGTTCGGTACAGCACGACGCAGCGCTGGTCATTGACCATGACCGCATCACCGATGTGGGGCCTTCGGGCGAGTTGCTCGTGCGCTATCCGACCGCCGAGCGCGTGGATGGACGCGGCAAAGCCGTGTTGCCGGGGTTTGCCAATACGCACACGCACTTTGTTCTGACGCTGGCCCGTGGCATTTTCGAAGACCTGTCGTCGCCCAACACCCCGCCGTTTCAGGGCAACCCACCGCGTCCGCCTTTGCCGACGCTGAGCGATGACGAACATGTGGTGATGTGTCAGCTTGGCGTGGTGGAGGCGATTCGCAGCGGTACCACGTTGGTGTTGGAAGACGCTATCGGGATCGAGCGCTACGCCGAGGCGTTGCACGACAGCGGTATGCGGTTTCTGCTGTGTGAACGTGCCTGGGATTGCGCCGGACGTGCCTATGGTCAACCCGGACCCTTTAACGTCGATGCCGCGCTGGCCGAGCAGGGACGCAGGCGTATCGAGCAGCTTCACACACGCTGGCACGGCAAAGGCAACGGTCGTCTCCAGGTGGGGTTGGCGGCCTGGGCACCCGATATGTGCTCGCCCGAACTGTTGCGCGATTTACGCACCTTACAGGAGCGCCTCGACATCGTGGCCACCATTCACCTTAATCAGCTCTGGGGAGAGGTGGCGGCGGTGCAGGAACAGCGCGGCCTGTTGCCGACGGAATATCTGGCACGTTGTGGATTTCTTTCTGAACGTCTGGTGGCGGCGCATTGCCGTTGCATGACCGCTGACGAGGAACGGCTTCTGGGGGCGTCGGGCGCCTCCGTGGCCTTTAATGCAGCGATTGCCGCACGGCGCGGCCTGAGTCCGCATATTGCTGATTTGGAAGCGCATGGCTGCACCATTGCCATGGGCACGGACAACATGGCCGAAGACATGGTCGAGGTGATGCGCACGGGCATGTTCATGGAACGCGTACGGCGGCACGACGGCCGCAACCCGACGCCCGAAGAGGCATTGATTTGGGCCACGCGCAATGGTTATCGGGCGCTCGGCATTGAAGATGCCGGTTGGATTGCGCCGAACAATAAAGCCGACCTGATCATGATCGACGTCCGTAAGGCACATCTCGTACCGCTATTGCGCGTTGTGTCCAGCTTTGTGCACCAGGGACAGGCGCGCGATGTGGAAGCGGTGATGGTCGATGGACGCTGGTTGATGCGCCATGGCAGACTCATCACCATGGATGAGGACGCCATCGTGCAACAGGCCGATCGCATCGGGCGCATGGCCTGGCGGCGTCTGTTCGCGTCACGCCCCGACCTCTCACCACCCCCTGGCTTACACGTCGGTGGCGGGTATGCGGATGGAACTGTGCAGGTTTAAGTTAGGAGACGCGATGGATACCTCGACGTGAGGCTGTTGCGAGGAGAAACAACGTGTTTGAGATTACCGAGCTACAAAAATACCTATACGACTTACAGGGATTTCTCGTCGTTGAGGACGTACTGAACGCGGATCAGATCGGCGAGCTAAAAGCCCTCATAGACACGCATGATCTGTCGAATCTGCCGCCGAACTATCGCTTTGGCAACGCCGGGGGGTCGGCGGACACCGGCCCGGGTTTTCTGGCCTGGGGACCACCCTTTGTCGACCTGATGGATCACCCGTTAGTCATCAATCTGATGCGCCACCAGCTCGGCGATTGTTTTCGCCTCGATCGCATCTTCGGTATGCACATGCGGCAAGGTATGCCGAAGGGCCGATTGCATTCGGACTACGGCGCCTCAGAACCATTCTCGCGTGCTGAGCCGGGGCGCTATTACCCTCAGCCCGCGCATCAGGCCCTGCACGGCTTCGCAGTGGCGGCGTGGAACCTCACCGATACCGGGCCCGAGCACGGCGGCCTCGTGGTGATTCCCGGTAGCCATAACGGCCACTACAAGTTGCCGCAGGAGATCCGCAATGGCGAGTTTCAGGATGTCATGGCCATTCCGGCGGCCTGTAGGTCCCGATTATTCATACCTGTTGAAATCCTTGACTTTTCCGTCTCCTGACCTCACTCTGGAGTCGTGCGATTCCGCCTCGTCTCTGGCTCCATTCGATGAGGTGATTCCCTATGCGACCCGTTCTCT
>JAPULM010000194.1 GCA_027294925.1 bacterium | reverse complement strand
AAAGCGCGTGTCGGGCTGTGCCTGGTGACATTGCACACACAGCGCATTGCCCGTGGCCCGAAGTTTCAAACGGTGTGGTTGATGGCAATCGGTGCAACGCACGCCGGCGTGATACATCTTGCTCTGCAGGTATGATCCGTAGACGTATACTTCATCAAGGACTTGCCCATCGGCGTGGTACAAACCCTCACGCAGCCCTTCGGGCACAAAGTCATCGAGTAAGGGGCGACCGTGCCGGTCGTTCACACTGACGCGATGGCGCCGGGCATGGCAGCGGGCACACGTTTCCACCTGCCCCTGGGCAGTGAGCTTGGTGAAATCGACCAGGAGACCGTTATCACGGTACGGCTGTAGAGGCTGATCTTTTTGTCCCTGGGCCCATTCGACGTGACGCCCAGCTGGCCCGTGGCAGGCCTGACAACTCACGTTAACCGCACTCCAGGTGGTCTGGTAAGTAGCCGTCTTGGGGTCGTAGTTCTTTTGCAGGTTGGTCGAGTGACACTCGGCGCACATCACGTTCCAGGTTTGATACAGCCCCGTCCAGTGCAGCGCATCACCCGGTTTTACCTTTTCATTCGGGTAGAGATGAAACCATCGTTGCTTGGTCACGTCCCAGGCAATCGACAGGCTCTGCAAGCGGCCACCGGGGAGCGCAATCAAATACTGCTGCAACGGCGCCACACCGAAGGTGTACTGAATGTCGAAATCGGCCATCTGGCCGTCGACCCCTTCCGTGTGGACAAGGAACTTCCCATCTTTTGTGAAGAAACGCGAGGTCACCCCTTGATGCGTAAAACTCACGTTGTGAAAATCGCCAAGCACCGTCTTTGCGTTAGCCGCTTGCATGGATTGCTGGTGATGCGAGCCCAGCCAAGCCTGGAAGGGCTGTGGGTGACATTGCTGGCAGACGCGATTGTCGACAAATGCCACACCATCCGCGCCATGTCCCACTACCTGCTTCGGCCTCATCATGCTGGCGGGCGTTTTCGCCTGGCTTGTACCACTGGCCAAAACGATCACTGCGATCATCGTCAGAACCCACATCAGAGGGTTCCAACTCGTTCTCGAAACCCGCCGATAGGCATGCTTGCGTGCAGTGTCCATCGAACAATTTCGTAAAGACCAAGTCGGCATCTGCAACCTTCTCACTTGCGCACGGTTTGTGCTCAGCAGGGCTATCCCAAATCCTGCCCAGGCCGTGGGTAGCGTAAGTATGACGAGAAAAACACCGAAAATCGCCTCATGTCTATTTGCTACCGGCAAGCCTCTTTCTAACCAGCGCGTCATTCCCATACTGGACGCCCACGATAAAACCCGCCTTGACGATATTGGGGAAAACGAGAGCCCCTCTGGCGCTCGACGCAAGTCTTTTTGCAGCCGGTGACGTTTGCAGAAGCAGTGTAATTGCAGCATGTACGTCATTATCCAGAGCCGCCCGATTCTGGGCAGCAGCGGACATGGGTCCAAACGTCACCCCTATGAGTAAAAGCAGGGAAAACAGTCTCGAAGACAACGCATACATAGGGTTCATGATTTTTCCTCCAATCAGTGTTAGTTGAACTTCACCGCCGTCTTGGTAATATTAATCAATCTAAGGACGTAACACTAGCTCTCGGCACCCCTCATTTTTTCACCTCCGCCCACCTTGAGTCGGGGTTGTACGCTTTCATTACTGCCGCGATAGACTCGCTGTCATTACCCAGGTCTTTTTCGAATACGTTGCCGTCATGGTTGACGACGAAGGTCATCACCCCGGAGTTGCCATATTCAGCCGGGCGGGCAACCAAGGCGAAGCCGCCGATCAGCTTTCCTTTGACGACATAGTCGTAAGCGCCTCCGGACGCGTTCTTTCCTTGCGCGCTAAGAATGTTGTAGTAATAGCCGTGGTAGGGAATGGGTTTGTCGGTCGACGCCTGTCTTTTATAGCCTTCGCTCCTTGCCTGCGCCACCAGGGGACCCAGAGGGCTCTGCGCTTCGCCGGCCTGCGCTTCCCAGTAAAGGCCGTTTTTCCTTCCCGCATCGCTGCGGAATTTCTGCGCGTATTCCAACAGGTTATTACCGTCACGGTCTTCCATCACATATTCGCGTTGAGCATCGACGATGGCGAGCAGGACCTGAATGGCGGACAGTTCGTTCTCACCAATACGCCGATTTAAAATCTCTTCTTTGCCTTGCTCGGTGTCGAACACCCAACCGTTATCTTTCTTCACCATCGGAATCGGAAACGGCCAATCCTCTTTGCCGACCACCAGGACCCTATTGTCCCCCTCCCTGATCAGCTGATGCTTCTCCTCATAGGCTTTGAGAAACCGCTGCCGCCGGCTCTTATCTGCCACCGGGTCGCCGGAAAAAATGATATCCCTTGCGTCGGCGCCAAAGATCGCCAACATCTCGTTGTCGTCGTTGCTCCTGACGGCAGCAATGGCGACCTTCACCGCCTCCTCAGCCGAGGGGAAGGTCATTTGCTGCACGGTCGTAGCTGTGGTGCGTTCGGCAACGCCAAAGGTCATTAAGAGCACGACGCTGGCGGCAAACCGAAGCAATAATCCGATGTACGGTTCTCGGCGAGTTACTTTCTGCAAAAACGTCATTTCTTCCTCCATCATAGTGACCTGTAACCCCTTGTCCACTCGCCCCTTGCCACTCGAAATCTGTTTACCTGCGCCGGCCACCACCACCCCGTCTGCCACCGCTGCCCCCGCGACTGCTGCTGCCGCGATGGCTGTAGCTCCTTGCCGAACTCCCACCGTGATTCGTGCCTCGAAAGGCGCCGCCGCGACTTGCTGATCCGCCTCGACTCGCTGCGCCACGACTTCCTAGTTGGCTGGCGCCGCCCCGATCACGCGCGCCGCCGCGACTGCCGGTCCCCCGCTGGCCAGAAGCTTGGCGGCCTCGAAATTGATCGGCTCCTCCCCTGGCAATGTCCTGACGTCCCCGCTCGGCACGGCCCCGGTATGCCTGCCGCGATTTGGCCGCCTGGCTGCCCGTTCCTCGGTTATATTTTTGCGCCGTCGCCTGGCCTCGGTAACCCACGCCTTTACGGTGCGTTGAGTTGTGACGCCAGGTGCCTTTTCCAGTCCGATTATTACCTATGTTCCCCTTGTAGTTATTGCGATTGATATTCCGGTTGATATTGGTATTACGGTTGATATCGATGTCAATGTTGCCGCGCCCCCAGCTGGCGTGGCCCCATGCATAGCCCCAAGCAGCGCCCACCGCGACGCCGGCAGCAAAGGAAAAGACACTCGCCGTCGCCACATAGCCGGGCGGGTAATAGGCGTACGGCGGATAGGCGGGATACGGCCATGCCCCATATACCACGGTGGGGTTATAGGTCGGCACATAAACAATTTGCGGGCTAGCGGGCTGGATGACGATGATTTTTTCTTGGACAATCACTTTCTGTTCCTTGCTGGTCTTTAGATTGCCCGCCGCCTGAGCTTTGGCCCGCAGACTCTGGATCGTATGCAAGACATCTTTTTGCTGCGCCAGGAAGGCATCACCCAGTTTCTGCGTCCAGTCGAGCTTTTCGCCCATCATGGTCAGTACTTGTGGGAAATTAACTAAGGACTTCACACTAGGGTCCCACGTTTGTTTCTCCAAAGTCTTTGTCAAAGCGTCACCCTTAAGATTCTTGTTCTTTGTAGCAAACCGATCGGCCTGGACGACCTCAAGGGGATAGGTCGCAGCCATCAAGATCTGGGAGACCAGCGAGTCAGGATAAAGTGCAATAGGCGCTACTAGCTGATCCAATTCCTCTTGCTTGAAAACGGGCGCTTGTGCCTCTTGCTGAGCCGACGTTGCTGGCGGCACTCCCATGATAATGACCAGACAAAGGGCCACGACACGTGACAACATTACTTTTTTTTCCATAACCTCTCCTTCTGCAAATCCGAAATCCGGAGGATAGACACAGCCGATGGGCGGATCGCTCTGTCCTGCCTGCAATACCTATCGTACCGGAAAATCCTTCCTTCTTCCACCACCTGAGATCAAACCGGGCAGCACGACCCGACAGAAAAG
>JAPULM010000193.1 GCA_027294925.1 bacterium | reverse complement strand
TTTTGTTTTGACCGCGTCGGTCCATCCAACGACCACCCTCCTAACGATACTCAAGCATAACGGTCAGGTATCAGCTGACAGCGCCGAGTCTCCGAGGTGCTGTTCAGTTGCATACCTTTGTTCGGTTGTTGTTTCATCAGGACGTTGCCATCTGTTTCAAGATGCAGTCAGCTACTGCTTGGGCGCATGCTTTCTGTCCAGCTTCAGACAGGTGAAGCATATCTTCGCTCAAGAATTCGAACAGATTCGCTTGCACCAGCGCGTGTAGATCATTGATGGGCAGACCATGGGCCTCCATCAACTTCCATGCAGCCTCATTGTACCTATCGATTTCGTCATTCCGCCATGACCACTCGCTATCCCGGAAGGGTCGGTCCGGGTGAACGGGCGTCATGGTTGCCCATATCACTCGTGGGCTCAATGCGGTCAACCGTTTGAGAATGAATTCCAGGTTGGCGCGGTACATATCAATCGGAACCTGTACGGGGCTGCGTGCAGGATTGTGTCCCACGTCATGTATCCCATTGTTCCAATGGACTATATTCGGTGGCCCTTGCTCTCCTATCCATCTGTCAAGTGAAGACAAAGTAAAGAGGCTGTATTGACAGTTATCTGCTGGGCCAACCACTGTCGCTTTGCCATCGAGCAAGCGAGCAACATGGGGTTGATAGCTGATGCGGATAGAGTCGCCGAGTAGCAGGATCTTGGGTGAATCTATCATCTTTTCGCAATCTCCTTTGTCAAACCGAACATGTATTAAGTTCTATGCTCAGTATATACGATATTGGCTCATGTCAAAACTTAGTGCAACGACAGAATGTTGATATGGTCGTACCGCCCCCCTCTTGCTCTCCCCCAACTTTGGGGGGAGAAAACAAGAGGGGGGCGGCAAATCAGATAATCACCCACTTTGCACGTTTTCTTAACATGAGCCACGATATTTTTTATTCAACGAGGCGTTAACCCCATCTGGTGCGGCCTGCAAGCGGATAGACCCTCTCATGCCCGGAATGCGAATCTCCTCTCCCCAACGGGTCGCAAGCCCTGATGTGGCCGGGCTTGGCAGTGATTCAGTACCATCTGAGGTCGATTGAGAATTCCTGGCCCAACCCGGGGAGCATATGCCCGTACCGCGTGTGATGGAACAGCCAGAAGCGGTTCCCCGCCCGACACATGGTCACCATCACCCACAGGTGGACACGAGCGCGTTGGAGGAGGCGGTACGGACGGCTCTTCGTACTGAACACTATGCACTGAAAACGGAGAAGGCCTGCCTGCACTGGATTCGGCGGTTTGTCGCTTACCACATCTTACAAGCCGCGAGCAACCAATCTCTCATGCACCCTCTGGAAACCGGGGCTGCCGTCGTCCTCAATGACTTCCAGATTCACGCCTCGCTCAAAGCCAGGGAGGTTGCCTTGATAGAAGGCTCTCTGATAGATAGCTTCATCGGTGAACTCCCAGATTCGCCGCTTCTCGCCGACGCCGGGCCAACTGATGCGAAGTATCCGCTTCTTCTGTTTATACAACGCCGTGGGGCTTGGCTGATTCTTATCGACCTTGTATTTCTCGATCGCCCCCTCATCGACCTCAACGCCCAACCCCGGCGCGTCCGGCACGGCGATGTAGCCGTCTACAACCTCAAGCCGCTCTTGAAGCAGGTTGTGCTCCCAGAGCTCAAAGCAGGTGATGTAAGGCAGTTGTGCGTGGGAGAGGACTGAGCCAAGGTGGACGGCAAAAGCGGTGGTAATACCGGTCCCCACCAGTTGTAGCCAGAAAGGCTTGTTGAAGGCTGCAGCGAGCGTGCCGTCCCGCCGGGTCTGCGTGGCGCCCCCGCCGATCACGAAACCGTCGCTGCAATGGGCGTGCAGACACTCTTCGCGGAAATGCTCCACGACGGTCTTGCGCACACGTTCTCGTAGAATTCGGGCGCCTGTGAGATCCTGCTGGAGATAGAAAGGACTCTCATACATCCCGATGTTGGGGTGGTCATCAAGCTGCTGAAGAATAACCTCGGCTTTCGCCTGAGTCAGCAGAAAGCCGTTGAAGTCCACATCGAATTTGTAGTCTAGCGGTACGACCTTTCCGACCGTCTCTATCTGGTCGATGATGTCTCGCCACGGCCGCGCTTTCAGCTTGATGCAGGTGTAGCCGCGTTTGAGGGATTCCTGCGCTTCCGCAGCCCAATCTTCCGGCGGCATATCGATATCCCACCAAGAGATGGGACAACGGTCTCGCAGTTTGTCACCGAGGAGGGCGTGCACCGGAACGCCGGCGGATTTTCCAGCGACGTCCAGTACCGCCAATTGCGCGCCAAAACCAATGGAGTCGTCGTTCATGATAGCAAAAGGATTCTGACCCATCAGCCGGTCTACATCCGCAACGCCGCCGTCTCCATATCCAACGATGCCGTTGTCGGTTTCGATGCGACATACATGGACGCGCTCATCGTGGGTTTGCGCCCGTTGCATGGCGCGCGTGACGTGGTCAGCGTAAAAAGGGATATCCAATGTGATGGTTTCAATGTGCTTAATTTTCATAAAAAGCTCCGTTATTGAGTCGTGCTGCTATTTCTGGTCGGTACTCATCAAGTTGAACTGTTCCCCTTCGCCCCTTTCGGGCGAACGAATCGCACTTTGCCCAACGCCCAGAAAACGAGACGGCGCCATGCGAGGAAGTTGGTGGGAATCACCGAATGTCGGCATAAAAAAAGCTCTCAAAACTTGAGAGCCTTTTCCCGTTCGAATTTGTGAGTGCCTGTTGGATTTACCACCTTGAAAGTTTCTGAACTGCTTCGGCTTGATAGCCTTTGGGCCCTTTGACCATGTTGAACTCAGCTTCTGGTTCGTCATCAAAGTTTTTGAAACCTGTTCCTTCGATGTTGGAATGATGCACAAAGACATCTTCCGCTTCATTGGTGATTATAAATCCAGAGGGCTAGCCGAGGGCCCCGCAAAACTGTGATGCCCGAGGCGCCGGGTAGGACACGTTCAGCTCGGGCGTTGCCAGCCGGCGATGCCCGCTAATGCGCGACTCAAGGCAGCGCTCCAGCATGCCACTTACCAGGAGGGTCCGTTCGACCGGATACGGCGCTCGGCCGGAACGGATCATTTCTTCCACCTTAGCCATCAGACAAGCGGAATAAACGACATTGGGCTGGGGTGGCAGCAAGAACTGGGTCGACTGAATCTGGGTTAGCCCCTGGACCTTGGCGGCAAAGGTGTAGTCCGCGACGGCGCCGTTGAGCATTAAAAGCGTGGCCCGGAAACCGTCCCTGTACTCGATGAAATAGGCCGACGGCTTCTCCACCAACTGTTCCAATTCGCCGCTGTGGACCAGATCTTGCGGTCTGCCGTCGCTAAGACCGATACCGCTACGCGAGTCGGACCGGGACAGCGCGCCTTCGAGCAGGCGCCTCGACCAGCGGCCGTCCTGGCCGGCGCGCCAGACTTGATCGCCTTCGATGAGTTGTACCGCCTGCACCCCGGTCTCGCCACCGCGGCGGCGTTCGACCATGCACTGCATGGCTTCCAGGGCGTGGAAATCCATGGCATCCGAGCCGCCGACGCCGACCATGAGGGCATCCTCAATATCGCAGCCTAGGGGCAGCTCGATGGAGGGTAACCGAAAAGTGACCGGGAGCGATGAGCCGGCCAGCATGGGGAATTGCAACGCCTTGGAGGCGGCCACCATGCGTTGCGCCTTCTCAAAGGAATACGACAGGTGCTTGTCGTTGAATACAGGTACGGCACGGCCGTCCTGCCGGAAGACCTCCGCAATCTGCATAAAGAATTCATAGCGCGGGTAGAGTTTCTGCCCTTTCGCGTTGCTGGGGTAATCGCCGTGCTCTCCGATGAGCAATACCGCATCCACGCCCATCTTGTCGGCGCCCAAACGCAGGGCCTGGGAGATCGTAGGATAGATCTCAAAGCCGTGCTCGGCGGCCCGTTGACGGCTCAGATCGCCTTCGGGGCGCTGGTCGACATAGACGCCGACCACGTCCATTTCCGGACGGTGCCACTTGCCGTTGAGTGGATAACCGTTGAGGAAGCGTTCCCCCATGTGATTGGCGTGGTTGCGCCAGCCCCAGATAGTGGTGATAAGGGCCAGCTTTTTGCGCGGCGGATTGGGCATCATGTCCTCCAGAAGGTCGATTCTCGTCCCACCTGGTAGTCGATGGCCAAGTGCGGCGTCGCGAGCGCTTTTTGGCCCAACCAGAGCGACTCGATACCGGCCGCGGTCAGCCCGGTCGTCAACAGCGTTCGCTCAACCGGATAAGGCGATTGGCCGGTCGCGATCATGCGCTCGATGTGGTGACTGAGCGGGTTGAAGAAGTTAGGCTGCATCCCATGTCCCGAGCCCAGATAGAAGAGCAGTGATAGCGGGTCCGGCTGGTTTTTCAGTCGGGCGGCAATGGTGATGTCGTGCACAAGCCCTTCGAGTAACAGCATGGTGGCGCGCAGACCGTCGGCGTACTCAAAGCGATAAGCCACCGGCGGCGAGGAGACCAGGCACGGCAAATCCTCCGGCTTGGGATAGGTGTGGCGATTGCTTTCGTCAGCCGGCTTGAGGTTGTGGCTGCGGCACAGACAGGCCTCGAACAAGGTCTCATCCCAGCCTCCAGCCTCCCACGAGCCCAAGCTGAGGGCCTGCCAAACGGCGTCCCCGCGCCAGGCTTTTATCGACACGACCCCGGTCTCGCCACCCCGGCGCCGCTCCGCCAGGCACTGTATGGCCTCCAGCGAATGGATGTCGTAGCCGTCGATGCCGCCCACTCCGACGCTGACGATCTCCTCGACTTGACTCCCCCAGGGCATATCGATCGAGGGTATGCGTCGACACACCGGCAGCGACGAACCGGCCAGCAGCGGAAAGCCGAGTTCGCGACTGGTCTCGACCATTTCGAGGGCCCATTCCCACTTCCAGGAAAGATGCTTGTCGCAAAAGACGGGTACGCTCCTGCCGCTGGCCCGGAAAACATCGACGACCTGGCGAAAGAACTGATAGCGCGGATACTGGGTCTGGCCCTTCTCGTTGTTGGGGTACTGCCCATGTTCAGCGATCAGCAGGATGCCGTCGACAGCCAACTGACTGCCGCCCAGCGTCAGGGCCCCGGCGATGGTCGGGTACATTTTCAGCGCGGGGTAGCGGGCCACGCGCTCGCGGCTGAGGTCGGA
>JAPULM010000192.1 GCA_027294925.1 bacterium | reverse complement strand
CACCAGAGTTTCCAGCACGCCGACACCGGTTTCCTGGGAGTCCTCGACCAGGCAATGCAGCCCCCGTGCCGCCACCACCGTGACCGTACTCGCCTCAGCACCATACCCCAGTTCCACATGGAGCGGTTCCCAGGGGTTGCGAGCATCGTTTTCCGCAAAACACATGGTATATTTGCCCGGCCATGCCTGGGTGGACTTCTCCATGGTAGCGACCGTGGCCCCACCCAGATTGCGCATGGTCAAACGCAAGGCCCGGCCAATGGTCGCGTTAGCGCGGTGACCCGACCCAAACACCGCGGTGCCACTGTGGATGTTCAAGGACGCGGCAATCGAACCACTCACAATGACCACCGGCGCCGCCCCCCCTGTCGTCGTCGAGATCGAGCCAACGTTGAATTGTGGTTGCAGGATAGCCTTGACGGCCGCCAGAACGACCGGCATGTAGGCCGTTTTACAGCCCGCCATGACACTATTGATGGCCACTTTTTCAATCGTCACGGTGCCGTTCAGCGGCGGCATGACACCCAGAACATGGTCACCTGGTAACGCGACAGCGGCCTCCATCTCCCGTACCAGATCGGCGGTTGGTGGAATAATCGGCAAACCGTCTGTCCAGCCTTGTTTCTCAAAGTAATCATTGATGTCACTGCACGAGCCGTGCACATCGAGCTGATTGGCTCTGGCTCCCATCTCTGGCATGCTGCGACGCTCCTTTGGTTCGGGTTAGACAGATTTGCTCTGGCCGCCTGAGATCAGCAAGCCCTGTACTACCGCTTCCACACTGCCCTGTGCCAGGTCGGCGGTTTGCGCCTCGCTCTTGCTGGTCAGCGGGTGAGCGATGGCCACCACCGGATGTTCGGGCATGCCGATGGCGTGAACGCGGTGTTGCGCCGCAGCCGTAAACGCCTGGGTAATCACTGTGACTGCGGGCCTACCCTGTTTTTCCATCGCAATGCTATCGTGGAGACCCCACGCGATGCAGGAGCCTCAATCCGCCACCGCGTGCACCAGCCCCTGGCAGGTGCACGCCAAATCGTCTAGGATGGCATCGGGTGTTGGTATGCTCATACTCTCTTTACGGTATATGACAATCCGGGCCACACCGTATTCTTCTTGCAACAAGCACCCCAGTGCCTTCAAGTACACGTTGGCATTGCGCTTGCGGTTGTCGATCAACGCAAGGGTTGTGCCCGCAAGGGTGGACAGTCGAGGCGCTAACGGATGTTTGACAATCGTATGCTCCGCCGCCGGATGGAGCACCGTTGTAACTGCACGGTCAATCATAGTGTTGCACTCCTTCTATTGGATGGCCATCGCGCTGCCACCAATCAAATCCGCCGATCAATTCCTTGACCTGGAAACTTAGCCGCGCCATGTTGAGTGCGCCCTTGGTTGATGCATTACAGCCGATGCCGTCACAGTACGTTACTATTAAGGCTGCTTGATCAAGATGGCCGGTCGTCTCAGGCTTCATGTTGCGGTGGGGAATATTGATGGCGCCTGGAATATGAGACTTTTCAAACAGCTCGGGCGATCGAGTATCAACCACGATGATGTTTTCGCCCGCCTCGAGTGCGACCTTCAAATCCCATGCATCCGTTTCATAGGCCAGTTTGTCGGAATAATGTTTGAGTTGTTCGTGTATGACGCTTTCCTTTTGCTTGTGTTGCGCATCAAATTTCTGCTCCCGCTGGGCGCCCGGCCAAGGCCCAACTGGCTTGTCTGGCAGCTCTTGCGTGTCTGTTTCTTCACGAAACACTCGAAATCCCCGCGCACGGTAATTTGCCAAGGCGCTCGGATGGTCAAGGCTGCACGTATGGACCCATATCCGCGTCGCCTCCATCTGCCACGCGCTTTCAATGGCCACGGTCAAAAGATGGCCGCCCAATCCCTGACTGATAAACTGCGGCAACAGGCCAAAGCAGGCGAGTTCGACGTTGCCCTGCGCTTGCGCTTCGAGTTCGAAGTATCCCGCTGGTG
This sequence comes from bacterium, assembly GCA_027294925.1. The sequence continues at coordinate 6,437 of JAPULM010000192.1, read as the reverse complement.
TCCCCATAACGTATACGACCCAGGTCTGTAACGCCGGGCGATCGACCCATTCGATCCATTGATGATAAGTCCAGTTTAAGCGATCGACCCAGTACCAGTCTCCGCCCACGGCTGTATACAAAAACCGATTGAATGCAGGCGATGGCACTTGCGCTTGCTTAATGTCAAAGCTCCGGTCGGCAGTCCCCTTGGGACGTAACTCGCGCGGGTCATTCATCTCGAGGTGATAGGTGGTGACGTCGATTCTCATTAACCCTTCCTGGTAGGAAATGCAGACCTAGCAGTGGTGTTACGTGTCGGTTTGCATACACTCCAGCATCGCGCCATCAGGCCTTCACGCCGTCCGCTCGAATACCGAGTTAGGCGATACAATAGCGCCATTGAATGGGAAAACCTTTGTTTTCTATTTCTGCCTGTGGCCCTCAAGCTTGCGAATTTGCGTCACCCAGTCTGCAATAAGATAGATTGCGCGATGCAGGCGCGGGGTCCCATCTGACAATGAAGCACAATTTCCTCGTGCAGGCGCGATATCAGCTCAGAGAGTCTGTCGCGAAGTCCGTATGGGGAATATTGACCGCACCAGGAATGTGGCCAGCCACGTACCCCTCGGGTGTCCGAACATCGAGGATGAATGGGGCATTGTGGGTGTCTATGCGATTGGCAAGCTGCGAAGGCGCAATCGTGTCCCGCTCGTGCCGGCCTGCATGCAAGGGTCAATGCGACACGTGCAGTGACGATTAGACTGTACTCCAAATATAGAGTCGCATCAACATAGCTCGCTGTTGTTGAAGCGAGTAATAGTCGAATGATCGGGGTCTGTCCCCGCGTCAGGGCTAGGCCCACTGCACCAGGTCGTCTTTGTCCTCAGCTGTCAGCAAGGTCGTCGTGTACACGCAGGTCCAATCGCAGAGGTCGTAGCGTCGGCTTAGCTGGCGTCGTACTGCCGCTTCGTCCTCACCCTCGGGCATCTTCGATCGCTCCCACATTGCCAGATTGGGCCTGCGGGTCAGCAGTAGACTGCGCCTCATATCCCCTTCGTCTTCCAGGCTGCGCCATAAACCGATAATCTGAGAATCATACGCAGCTTCAAATCCCGGCCAGGCAGTCGCACAGAGATCGAGGAATTCTTCCCAGTGGCCTATTGGGGTCTCGAACCAGCGAAAGGCATACGATCCCTGACGGCGGGGCGCATCCGTTACACTCGGTCTGAGCGTCGGTATCATGCCTTCACGCTCATCTTGACGGATCGACTGAGCATCTTGCAATAGGGTTCCAGCAGCAGCCACCGTCTCGGCATCGGGCCATACGGTGATGACCGTCAACTCGTCTCGCGGCCGGCCAATCTGACTACGCCAGATACCGTAGAGCGAACCACCTACCGCTAACAGGCGTTTCGCACCGGCATCGCACAGCTCATCGGCCACAGCTCTCCATTGCCGCGGCTCGGTCGTGATCCTGTGATGGATGTAGATGGGTGCCATGTCGTCAACTCCTCCAATTCCTAACCACCAGTCGGCGTGTGAGATCAGTACTGAACAGCGAGGGTGATGAACTGCTCGATCTGGGATGCTAGCTGGGGCCTTCTATCGGCATGTTGACGCTCCTTCATCGGACACCGAGCGCGTCTTGTGGTTCGTCCCGATGCCCTGGGACTTCTCGCGTATCAGGTGTACCCTGGTAGAGGTGGTGCCTTCCAGCTTTCCCCGGAGGGCCGTTCCAAGCCGTCGTAGCGGGAAATCTCTCTGAGACTCAATGCTAGCCTATCCTAATCTGCCTGTCTAGACTGCGCATTGCCCCGCCGCGCCTAGCTGTGAGTGATGCACCAGGCTGCCGCAGCGGACTTGGGCTGGGATGCCCGAAGCGGGTTTTCGGAGGTTTTGTGCTGCAAGGGGGGTGTGCCTCGCCCGGATCGGGATTGGGATGGTCCACGACGTGATCAAACGACGCCAGGCTTTGATGACGACCCGGCGTGCCGATGACCGGGTCTGACCGGCTCACCGTGCCTGGGGCATAGCACCCGGTACCAAAGGCCGCCGTGGCTCCGGCAAGCCCGATAAATACCCGGCGCGATAGCTTCGCCATGCCTTTCTCTCCTGTATACTGAACACGTCGATCGTGATGCCGTCAAGTTGACGTGTCAAACAGGTTACGGGTCATCATATTCATAGGGCACTCGGATGTAAGGTCGCTGTGGCTTACGACGCCTTGGGCCCTGCTTCCGTAGAGAAGGAGATGGCTGGGGTTTCGATCCATTGATAGCCCCCGCCGACTCCGACGAGGAGGCGGAGATCGAGATCGGCGACGCGATCTCGCTGCACGCGGGTATGGCTGTAGATATATAATTTCGGACGCAGGAAGTAATCATACTGGAGGCCCGCGGACCATTCATCATGCGTCGTATTGCGCTTTCCGTCATCGTCTTTGCTGCGGCCGAACAGATAGCTGGCGTCAAAGGTGATGCGGTCAATCTCGCTCCGCCGCTGCAAGCCGATGTTGAGGTTTGCAGCCTCGCTGTCCGAGTTGCCTTGGGTGAGGGTGAAACCGGCGGCAATGTGCCCCGTCCACTTCGCTGGCTCTTTCTCAGGTGGATTGATGGACACCACATCCATCAGCTGGAGAACCTGCGGTCCGAGGATTGCCCCTTGTTGGATGGCAAATTGGCCGGGCTCCGACGCCGAGACTTGCTGCTTGACCACACTGCCATCGCGTAGATGAATGACGATCGGCGCATCGGTTACGAAGGCCTGGAGGTCTTTGGCAGGGATGGTCACTTCCCCCACAATTTGCAGAGTTCTTGCTACCCTGGGATGCTTCCTCAACAGCCTTCCTTCAGCTAGGACGCCGTCGTTCATCCTTTAGCTCGACGCGGGCAGCCACACCCCTAAGCCCGTTGTGTTACAATTAAATTTTACTTGCACCCCATCGCACCCTTTGGAATACAGCATGAAGAAATACACCTGTTCAGGCGCATTTTTGTTCATCATGGTTGGTCTTTTAGGGTGGGCGTTTTGGTTAGAACCGGCAAGTTTACGAAATGAGACATATCGATTATCCATACCGCATTGGCCGTCTTCGTGCAGCGCATTTCGGGTCGCCCTGCTGTCTGATTTGCATATCGGCTCACCCTTTAATGGCCTTGAAAAGCTCAAACAGGTGGTACACCTAACCAACGCCGCCAAACCCGCCCTCGTCCTACTAGGTGGCGATTACGTTATCCATGGGGTAGGCGGCGGCACCTTTGTCGAACCTGAACCGGTGGCCGAGCAGCTTGCTGAGCTGCAAGCCCCACTTGGGGTTTATGCGGTGCTTGGCAACCACGACTGGTGGTATAATGCGGCAAGAGTCCGCCAAGCCTTTGAACAGCACAATATTACTGTGTTAGAAAATCAGGCGGCGGAAATTCACTTCAAAGACTGTCACTTCTGGCTGGTTGGTATTGGAGATTTTTCCGAAAGACGGCACCAGATAGAACGGTCTTTAGCAGCTATTCCACCTGGACAAGCCGTTATTGCGCTGACCCACAACCCCGATTTGTTCCCCAATATTCCACCCCAGGTCAACCTCACACTGGCGGGCCATACACATGGTGGCCAGGTCTACCTTCCCATTTTTGGCAGACTAGTGGTTCCCTCTCAATATGGACAACGCTATGCAATTGGTCATATTGTTGAACACCGACGCCACTTGTTTGTCACCCCGGGGTTAGGCACCAGTATTTTACCGGTTCGTTTTTTAGTACCGCCTGAAGTAACCATTCTCGATATTTTTCCGCCTCAGGAGACGTGACACAATGGAGCATTTTCTACCAGACAAGCATTTTAAACTTTCAGCCGATGCCTTATCTAGCATGGTGTCCGATGCGCGTCAACGCACCATCGCATTACTTGCCGATTTGAGCGACGACCAGCTCAACGTTCCCTATCTCCCGATGATCAATCCGTTGCGTTGGGAACTGGGGCATATTGCTTTTTTTTACGAATCGTTTGCCTGGCAGGGGTTTGGTCACACGGAGGCCCTCATGCAAGGGGCCGATAAGCTCTATGATTCGTTTAAGGTCGATCACGCAATTCGTTGGCATCTACCTTTGCCTGAGCGCACAGAATCCCTGGCCTATGGGCAACGGGTTGCCGATGCGATTGTCGATCGTTTACGAGGACATGAACCAAGTGCTATGGAAACTTATGTCTATTTGCTGTCCATTCTGCACGAAGACATGCATGGTGAGGCCTTTCATTATGTGCGGCAAATGTTGGAATATCCGGTTCCCGTCCTGAATAATATCAACCCCATGGCGTGCTCAGAAGAACGTCAGGGTCCGTTGTCTGGTGATGTCAGCATTGCGGGGGGACTGTTTCAGCTCGGTGCCAAGCACGAGGCACCGTTCGTGTTTGATAATGAAAAATGGGCCCACCCGGTTAAAGTCGATCCGTTCCAAATGGCGCTGGCGCCCGTGACCAATGCCGCGTTTGCAAATTTTGTTGAAGACGATGGCTATCTCAATCCAACCTGGTGGAGTGAGCAGGGCTGGCGTTGGCGATCCAATGATGACTTGCAGCACCCACTTTATTGGCGTAAAGGGGAAATAGGATGGCTACGACGCCACTTTGATACCCTGGTACCGCTGGAAGAAGATCACCCCGTTGCGCATGTCTCATGGTATGAAGCGGAAGCTTATTGCCAATGGGCGGGTCGGCGTTTACCGACAGAGGCGGAATGGGAATTGGCGGCAAGCGCTGAACCAAGTACGGATAGACTGGGCATGACGAGTCGCAAGCGGCGCTATCCCTGGGGTGATAGCCCACCATCGCCTGAACATGCTAATCTCGACTCAAATTTCATGGGCTGTATGGATGTCAATGCTTTACCAGCTGGTGACAGCGCATTTGGCTGCCGTCAGATGCTGGGCAACGTGTGGGAGTGGACCGCTGATGCCTTCTATCCGTTCCCGGGTTATGTGGTGGATTACCCCTATCGTGAGTATTCCGCCCCCTGGTTCGGCTATCGTAAGGTGTTAAAAGGCGGTGCCTGGGCAACCCGGCCCCGCCTTATAGGTAACACTTACCGGAATTTTTTCACGCCAGATCGTAATGATGTGATAGCCGGTTTTCGAACCTGTGCAAACAGATGAGAGGGGTAAGCGCTTTATTTCGCCAGGGCAACAAAACGCTTTGTATCGCGGCGCTGCAAAAGTAAGAGCAGCGCTTCGTCTGGTTCGACCTCTTGCAGTACATTTTTGACATCTTCAACGCTGCTCACAGGTTGTTGATTGACCTGTAAAATGATGTCGCCACGACGCATGCCAGCTGCTTCGGCTGGACTATCGGACGTAACGCCCACCACCACAACGACCTGCCCTGCCGGCGAGCGGCGATTGACCATCTGTTGCGGCCAATTGCTCAGATGTAGACCCCATTGTGCTTTGTCGGGTCGCCTGGTGGCGGCTTGTTCAATTTGCCTAGATGGCAGTTGACCCACGGTCAATTCAATGTCTTGGCTGAGACGCTGACGAATGACAGTCAACGTGACGACTTGTCCAACGGGTGTGTTGGCAACCAAAGCGGGCAGTTGACGGGCATCTTCGAAGGCCTTTCCATCATATGACACGATGATATCGCCGACCTGAATTCCAGCTTGATCAGCTGGACTACCCGACGCCACATCAGCCACCAAAGCCCCATGCTGGTTGTCCAGGTGCAAAGCGTTGCTCAATGCAGGCGACAACGATTGAATGCTGACCCCGAGAAAGCCACGGGTTACCTTACCACGCGCCACAAGTTGTGGAATTAACGGTTTGGCAGTATTGACCGGTATGGCAAAGCCAATCCCCTGTCCTTGCGGGATGATTGCTGTGTTGATGCCAATCAATTCGCCGCGCATATTAAACAACGGACCACCCGAGTTTCCTGGGTTGATGGACGCATCGGTTTGGATGAAATCGTCATACGGACCAGCCCCAATAACGCGCCCCTTGCCGCTCACAATTCCTGTTGTGACCGTATGCCCTAGGCCGAATGGATTGCCAATGGCGATGACCCACTCACCGACACTAAGCCGGTCTGAGTCGCCCATCTGGGCAGCTGGAAAAGCGTCTTGTCGGCTAATCGTCAACACTGCGAGATCTGTTTTCGGGTCGCTGCCGGTGATTTCCGCCACATATTCTTTTTGGTCAAACAGCGTCACAACCACCTCTTGCGCCCCTTCGATGACATGATGATTGGTGAGAATGTGACCGTCTTTACTGATAATAACACCGGAACCAGCAGCGCGCGTTAAAGAACCACCTGGAAATTGTCGCTGCTGGTTGAAAAATCGTCTAAACAAGTCACCAAACGGATGCTCGTTAGTCTCCGGCAAGCGCCACCCTGCGGCATTGTTGACTCGAGTGACTTTAATATTGACGACGCTAGGACTGAGCCGTTGGGTCAATTGCACCAGGG